>JANNLB010000283.1:0-14636 GCA_031396605.1 Geobacter sp.
GTTGCTGAGTCACATCATCCCAACCAATCCTCCCGGAGGTCTGGGTATGGCAGACCTCGCAGATCCTGTATGTTCCCTGCGGATCTGGTTTCATGACAGAGTCGTCACCGAAACTGTAGGGACCGGTAGCACCCTTGAAAATAACCGGTTTGCCCATGATGAAGGTCTTGATACCGGATGCATTGCCGGTTCTCTTTTCATGACAGGTCAGGCAGGTGAATTCACCGTACACCCCCCCGGGGACTCCCCATCCCCCTTCTCCTGCCCAATAGTTCTTTTGGTACTCAATGGGTACATTACCGCCCGCATTGATGCTGTTGTGGGTAAGCCTGGGGGTTTTCTGGGAAGGCAGGACCAGTCCGGCTACAATCTGCACCGCTGCGCCATTCACCCCGTCAGGGTCGATAAAGGTCACCCGCACATCGTAGCGGGTCATCCGCTCCAGCCTGTCGAAAAGCCCCAAGTACTGACCATCGGCGAGACGGTAAATATAGCCTTCTAATGATGTCCAGTTGCTGTCCGAACTCCTCTTGTACTCAAGCTGGCATGAATTGTTATGATTGTAATCGTTCGTGTACAGGGCCCACACGACAATGCTGGTGGTTCCGTAATTTGGGTCGAAAGCCGCAGTGACGTTACCGGCAGTGGTTTGGATAAGAGAAAGCGCGACAATGCCTGTAACGGTCTTGCTGGCTGCCCCCAGGACCCCGTCGCTGTCGCCATGACTCATGCGGACATCGTAAAGGCTGCCGGCGGTGAGACCGGTGATGGTGGTGACGCAACTAGTTGCCGACCGGCTTATGCCGTTAATCCACGGAGTCCATATTGAAGCTGAAGAGAGCTTGTACTCGACCGTGCAGCTGCCGTTGCTATTAACATCGTCCGTGTACGGCATGGTTACGGCGATGGCGTCAAGTCCCTGCATGACGGCGGTAGCGCTGCCGGCGATGGTCTTGACGTTCGGTTGAGGTTGCAGCGGACCGATGCTGTTGCCTGTGGAGTAATTGCCATGGGTGTCGAGGGCATAGAAGCGGTAATAATAGGTGGCGGCGTTGTTCAGGCTCCGCTCAATGAACGATTGCCCGTTACCTTCATATACTACTGAACTAGTTCCAATGAGGGCTCCTGCCGGGTAGGCAACTCCCTCTGCTGGCACATCAGACACCGGCGCTGTGCTGCGCACTACTAGAAAACTGTTGAAATCCGCATCACCAGAATTTGTCCAGCTGACGGAAAAACCGCTTTCCAGAGGGACTGCCGCTGCTCCCGCAGGATTGCCCGGCGACAGGTTATCCACTGTCAGCGTCGCACCAGAGGTGTCATTATGGATCTTGTAAGAAGTGTCTGTCGTTGCAATCTCGCTGACACGGCCGGTCACTGCGACTTCGGCTCCAGGCACCGCAGGCATGGCTGCATGCGTTTTTGGGGTGATTTCTATTCGGTATCCGGCAGAGGTGTTCGTCACTCCGAGGCCTGTCGTCGGGATAGTCACCGTATCAGACACAGGATTGGCAACCGAGCCATAAACGGTTGCGCCATCTCCGCTGACAATACGCACACTGCCAACAACTGCCGCTGACCCTGACGAGAGGGCGGCCGTCACACTGCTGATCGAAGCTGATGATATTGTAGAGGTGAGGGTAAATGCATCGAGTGACTCAGCACTGCCCCCCGGTACGATGACTTTATCGGCCGGCTCCGGGGCATTGCCAACGGTGACTGTTACATCCGGCGTAACAGGCCCGATCGATATGCCGGCGGAGTAATTGTAAGTACGATCACGCGCGAAAAGCTTATAGTAATACGTCGTGCCGTTCACGGCTGCCCAGTCCTGTTTTATTTCATTGGAGGAAGGCACTTTGTTTCCAGAATAGTGGATCAGTTGACTGGCACCGATGTTGCCGGAATAACCTGAATAACTGTTACCGTCCTGGGGCATGTCGATCACCGGCACCGTATTTCTAAGGATCAACGACCCGAAGGTGTCGGGGTCGGCAGGATTCGTCCAAAATATATTGACAACTCCGTCGAGAGGTGTCGCGTACTGCAGTACCGGGTTGGCAGGGACCTTATGGTCAATGGTTATCGTCGCGCTTGCAGCATCGTTATAGACAATGTTCATATCCGGGTTGTCGAGAGTAATTGCGGTGACTGTGCCGGTAACGGCAGTTTCGGTGCCAGCCGGCGGAGGCGAGCTCTGATTAGGAAGCAGCCTGATGTTAAATGGAGAGATAGCGTTTGTTAAGGCAATATCCAAACCGCCCAAGACTACTGTGTCGGACGTTGGTGTAGCGCTACCGAGCATAGCTCCCGCACCGTTGTAAAGATAAACTTGGAACAGGTAACTGCCGTACCCCGGAGGAAATGTGACGGTAACGCTATTCAGATGTGACGGCGGCCACGACGTGAGGGTAAAGTCATTCAGTCGTACGTTAGGGGTATCGTTGTAGAAAATTCCGATCAGTTTGTCGACAGGATTGGCGCTATCGCCGACAACTGCTGTGCCTTTTCCGCCATGATCGGTGATGGTCAGCACCGCAGATGACGTATCGCTATATATTTTGGTATAGGCCGAGTCGAGTTGCGTGACCGTCCCTCTCACCTCATAGGAAGTGCCGATCGGAGGAGGCAGTGCCCCAAACAACCAGGTCACCCAGATCTTGTACTGCACAGGGGTTGTCGTGGCATTAATCGCTGTTGTCAGCGGAATTCTTATGACATCAGAGTCAGGGTTGCTGACAGTTCCGTAGGTGATGGCGCCGTCATCGCTTTTCACCGCGATCGACCCGATGAGCTTCCATGAATCCGCAGCGGCAAGGGTAACGGTCACTTTCTTGAGAGGGTCGGTACCGGTCGAGGTCTGCACCGTAAAACTGTCAAGGGGGGTCGCCAGCCATAGCCCGGGGCCGACGATTGTCGCATCAGGGGGATCAATGCCCGGCCCGACGGTACAGGTGTCAGTGAGGGTTGGCGTCTCGGTTACGACCAAGCCGGTGCCGTACCCAGGCCCGTATCGAAAGAATATTTCGCCCCCGACTGAAGTGATTGCGCTCCAAATCTCGACTCTGAGGCGGTGGCCCGGCAGCATGTTGTAGAGCAGCCCGTTTACAACCATGCCGGTGGGGTTCATCCAGTTGGTCGTTGGCGTTTGCGCGATCAGGACCCCTTTTTCAAATGGTGGACAAGTGGCGTTGCCGTCGATGTCATAAATCTTGGCATACAGGGTGTGAAATCCTCCCGGGAAGCCACCGGAAAAGGTGTTCGACAAGGGAATCTGTAAAGACGTAATGGTCATGGGGATGCTGTACGGAGGGGTATACATGTCATCGGCCAGGGAAGAAGCCACTCCGGCGCTCCCCGGCAATTTGACATGGATATAGGAAGCGTCTCCCCGCTTAGGGATCACGGATTGCGCGTTGCCGGTTGCCGGGACATTGGCGGCGCTGGTCTGGTTCCCTGTGCTGATTCCGGTGCAGACGCTGGATGATTCTACATTCTGGAAATAGTAGGTATCGGTCGCTGCCACAGCCGTCCATGGTGTCAGCCAGATGGCACAACCGAGTATGGCAACCAGCAACAGGCTCGCCATTTGCCGCAGAAGCCCGTGCCCTGACGTGCGGCCTGTCCTCCACCGATTGTGGTGTGCCTTGTCAACAGCTATAACTTCAAGAGTAGCTATCATCATTCTCAACTCCTTATAAATCTGCATGGCAGCCGAAGCAATTGAAATTAGTATCCCCCCATTGAACCGGCTGGTTCAAATGGCATGCAGTCACGCAGCTCTTCTCCGCCGGATTATAGCTGCCGCTGAACGGAACACTGTCGTAAGAGTTGCTGGCCTTGTAACCGTTATTGCGCGTCCAACCCAGCGGTTTGACCGCACTGGTGAAACTGGTGAGCCGGAGTTGCGCCTTGGAACGGAAGTCCCCGGCCATGAACACTACGTCCCGGGTCCCGTTCACATGTCGCGATTTATCGGCGATGCTGCCGGTGGTCGGGGCACTGTGACAAGCGGTACAGTCAAAGACGGTTCCAGGCGCCGACAGCTGGCTGAATACGGTAACCGTGGCGGCATGACAGGTGGGGCAACTGATGGTGGTGGAGGTGCCGGAGTCGCCGTGAGCCGCCCCGGAACCGACTGGGCCGCTGCGGGGGATGAGGTGGTCGTTCTGATCCGGTGGGTCTTTTTTGATGTTGTCAAAATGGAGCCCGATCAGGTGCCCGCTGTCCACAGTCTGCCAGCCATACATGGTCTCAGTGTAGCTCCGGGAGTAGTGGCTGTTGGCATTGGTGCTGCCTGACCCACCGCTCGCATAGGTCGGCGGATCGCCGTGGCAACCGGCGCAGCGGTTACCGACGAAGGAACCTCCCCAGGCAGGAGTGGCGGAATAGATCCTGATACCGGCATTTTGACCGGAACTGTGGCAGTAGATATTGAGACAGACCGTTGCGTTACCGGTTCCGGTACGTCCGGCACCGGCCGTGTTGTTACTCTTGAAACCGGTCGCAGCAGAGTTATAGAGTTCAATGTCTACGAGACCGTTGCCATGCTTGGCAAGGTCCATGGGATGGCAGTTGCCGCAGTTGAAGCGGTAAGCCGCCGCAACTGAATTTTTGGCGTCGCTGTCGTAACGCGCCCCGGCGCCGTCCGTATGAGCGAGGTGTGCGCCGTTGGCAGGCGGAACGTCGTGACAGCTTCCGCAGGCAACGGTACTCCCCCAGGTCGCGCTGTTGTTGCCGTGGCAGCTGATTGTGCTGCAGGTTCCGCCTGTATGGGCAAAGCTATAGTTGAAGGAAGCCCCGGAGCCGGGTACCAGGTCATAGGCTCCGTTTACATGCCGTGTAACGTCCGTAATGCTTGTGCCGTCTGCCGTCGTGCCTGCATGGCACGAGCCGCAACTGAAAACATGCTTGGCGTGGCTGTTGGCTTTCGGAGAATCTGTCACATAGGTGGGCGGACTGCCGTGGCAGCCGTTGCAAGCCATGGCACCGCTTCCCCAGACCAGTGAAGTGTTGGCAGAAATGACGGTTGTCGCTACCGAAGTACCGTTACTATGGCAATAGGTATTTGAGCAGCTACCAAAGATATTGGCTTGACTCGGCAGATAATCGTTGAGTGGGCCCGAGTAGGCTCCGCTGCCGTTGTTGGGAGCGGCAACGAAGTTGACGCGAAGATTACGATTCCCGGCGCTGGTGGCATGCTGAAAGTTTGTGTTGTTTGCGTGACATTTCTGGCAGTTTACTATTCCTGTAAAATACTGAACATGCCTGGAATGGCTTCCTGCGGCGCCGTTCATATCGCCACTTGGCGGTACCCCGTGACAGGTTGTGCAGGTAGTTGTCGAGGGATCACTTCCCCAAATTGGAGTTATTTTCTCGAAGTGACAGTTGACATTACTGCAGCTTCCCAAAGCTGGAGTTCCGGTTTGAATAAAGGTGCTTGTGTTGTTTTTATACGGCGTAGTAAGAGGTGAGCCATTGATGCGCGATGAGACTTTGATTACTCCATCCCGGTGCGCAGACGCGTATGTGGAACTTCCGGGGTGACAAGTTTCGCATGCAGCCGGAGCAGCCTGTGAATTCATATGGGTGCGGTGGCTGCCGCGAAAACCGCCACTGCTTATATTACGGTGGGAGGCGTCCAGAGGACGGTTATCTACCGGAACCGACGTGCCATGACAATTATAACACTGGATAGAAGCAATGGCAGCAGTCAGGGGAAAGGCAAACAGACCGATTAATATGGCAAAATACCGGATTATAGTTTGTTTCATACATTCTCCTAAAACCGACAGGCAATTTTCAGGGAGTATAAAAATTTCGGAGTATTCAGGGCTTCTTTTTAATTTTTCTCCCGGATCTACAGCAAGATAAATACCAAAAAAACAGCCCATCAGCCAGCAGCTTATAGAAGCGGCATTACATTACACCCTTTTCCTTGTTAACAGGATAGTGCGTTGATAGCAACAAAATCACGTAACCTTTAGGTTGTCTTTTAACATGGGCAGCTACTGTTTCCTCACACCATCCGCTTCAACTCATCCAGCAGATTAAGCGCCTCCAGCGGAGTCAGGGTGGCGATGTTGAGCTTCTTCAGACGATGGCGCAACTGATCCTCACTGGCTTCGAACAGCGAGAACTGGGGGGACGGCTCCCGTGACGGTTTTTTGCTGCTCTTGGCAAGACGAGGCGCCCCCTCCTCGAACTCGCCGTTTTCAAGATTGCGCAGGATCTCCTTGGCGCGCTCGATGACGTCGGACGGCATGCCGGCCAGACGGGCCACCTGAATGCCGTAAGAGTGGGATGCGCCACCAGGGATGATGGTGCGCAGAAAGATGATCTGATCGTTCCACTCCCGCACCGCCACCGTGAAGTTTTTGATCCGCTCCCGGGTTGTCGCCAGCTCGGTAAGCTCATGGTAATGGGTGGCAAAGAGGGTGCGACTGCGGCAGGAGGGTGTGTCGTGAATATACTCCGCCACCGCCCAGGCGATGGAGACGCCGTCAAAGGTCGACGTGCCTCGCCCTATCTCATCCATAATGATAAGACTTCGGGGGGTCGCGTTGCGGAGTATTCCGGCCGCCTCCATCATTTCCAGCATGAAGGTGGACTGGCCGCGGGCCAGGTTGTCGCCCGCTCCGACTCGGGTAAATATACGGTCGGCAATGCCGATGCGCGCCTCCGCTGCCGGGACGAAACTGCCGGCCTGGGCCATCAGGGTGATCAGCGCCACCTGGCGCATATAGGTCGATTTACCGGCCATATTGGGGCCGGTAATCATCAGGAGCTGGTTGGTGTCACCGTCAAGCAGGGTGTCGTTCGGTACGAAGCGTTCTCCCAGTTTCATCGATTCGATTACCGGGTGGCGACCGTCGCGGATATCGATGACGTCTGAATCGTCCACCAGTGGTTTGCAGTAATCACGCTCCCCTGCCACCGTCGCCAGCGACAGGAGTACATCAAGGATCGCCAGACCATCGGCAGTCCGGGAAATTCGTTCGGCCTGACCGGCCACCAGTTCGCGAATCTCCTGAAACAGTGTGAATTCAAGAGTACAGATCCGCTCTTCAGCCCCCAGCACTTTCTCTTCGTAATTCTTCAATTCATCGGTAACATAGCGCTCGGCGTTGGCGAGGGTCTGACGGCGGATGTAATCAACAGGTACGGCCGCCAGGTTGCTTTTGGTGACCTCGATCGAATAGCCGAACACCCTGTTATAGCGGATTTTAAGGGTCGAGATGCCGGTACGGGCACGTTCCTGAGCCTCAAGACGGGCGATAAATCCTTTCCCTTCGCTGCTGATGGCACGCAGTTCATCCAGATCCGCGTTGTAACCGGGTGCGATAATACCACCTTCACGAAGCGAGAAGGGGGGGGCTTCGATAATCCCACGTGACACCAGCAGGCAGATGTCATCAAGAGGGTCAATGGTGGTCATCAATGACTGCAACAGAGAGCTCTGCACCCCTGAAAGTCGATCAAGCAGCTGCGGGAGATGGATCAGTGAATCATGCAGTGCCCGCAAGTCACGCCCACCGGCGCTTGCCATGCCGATACGTCCGTTGAGCCGCTCCAGATCGGCGACGTTCTTCATGCGAGCGGTCAGTTCTTCGCGCCGGCCGGGCGACTCCAGCAACTCTTCCACCGCGTTCAGACGCTGCCTGATCGGCTCCAGCTCGATAAGGGGATAGCTGAGCCACTGTTTCAAACGGCGGGCGCCCATGGCCGTGCCGGTACGGTCCAGACACCCGAGAAGTGAACCGGTGCGCTTTCCCTCCGCCATGCTGGCGGTAATCTCCAGATTGCGGCGGGTGGCAGGATCCAGAGCCAGATGTTGACTGCGCCGGGAGACAAGTATATCCCGAATATGCGGCAGAGCCGACTTGCGGTTTTCACGCAGATAATGCAGGGCGGCAGCAGCTGCCAGCAGGGCGGCAGGCGCCCCGTCCAGACCGAGCGCCTCGGCCGAAGCGGCCCCGAAATGGCCGCACAGGAGTGTCGTTGCATAGTCACGGTCATAGATCCAGGAGGGGGCCCGAGAAACAATGCGCTCGTTCAGAAATGAACGGAGGTCAGGCGGCAGGGCATCCCGGTCAAGGGAATCGGAGAGCAGAATCTCACGCGGGTTGACGCCGGCCGCCTCGGCCAGTGCAGCAGCAGCTCCGGTCAGTTCGGCAGCCCGGAACTCACCGGTGGATACATCCAGCCAGGCGCAGCCCCAACTGTCGCCGGACGCCTCGCAAAGTGCCAGCAGAAAATTGTTTTCGTCCGGGACAAGGCTCTCGGATTCGATCAGAAGGCCGGGGGTGACGACCCTGACAACCTCACGCCGGACAATCCCCTTGGTCTGTTTCGGGTCTTCGACCTGTTCACAGATTGCTACCTTGTAGCCTGCTTCAATCAATTTGGCAACGTACGGGGCGGCTGAATGGAACGGGACTCCGCAGAAAGGGATCTCATCGCCGCTCCCCTTGTTGCGGGAGGTCAGGGCGATATCAAGCAGACGGGAGGCCAGCAGGGCATCGTCCAGAAACATTTCGTAAAAGTCCCCCATGCGGAAGAAAAGGATTGCATCAGGATAGCCCGACTTGATCTCCAGATATTGCCGCATCATGGGGGTTTGTTCTGCCATGGCAGGTACGCCTTTCATGTGCTGAAATGAGTGACTGGTTGTAGCACAAGGGGCCTGTCTTTTCAAGGCGAGCGATATGCGTTATGTTACTCTGCCACTTGCACTTGGAAACATTCGTGCTAGAATGGCCCGGTAACCTGATGCACAAGGAGCCCCCCCAAACGATGCTTTCTCTCACTCTACGGAAAAAATTAATTTTCGGCACTGCGCTCCTGATAGTGTTGGTCGGAAGCGCGCTCGGTTTGCTGGTAAATTATGAGCTTCATTCCCGTTTTGAGGACGAGGTATTAAAGCGAGGTCTTTCAATTGCCCGCTATATCGCGGAAGCAGCCGAAATCCCCCTGATTACCGAGAACAAATCCAGCCTTGAACTCCTTGTCAACAATTACCGTAAGCTTGACGGGGATATTGAATACATCTTTATCGTAACGCCCGATAATTCCCTGGCAACACACACCTTCGGTACAACAGCGCCTCAGGAGCTTATTAATAAAGCGATCAGAGCGACTCGAAACAGTAGCCAGACGGTCATTATTGAGGAAAAACAGGGCCATATCTACGACATTTCTACGCCCATTCAGGGCGGTTCGCTCGGGACGGTACACATTGGTCTGTATGAATCGTTGATTGATAGAAACGTTCGAGGCGTTTTAACGCGAATGCTGCCGTTTGTACTCGTTATTCTGGTTCTCGGCGTAATCGTGGCAATCGTATTTGCTTCCGCAATTACCCGACCGATTGCACTTCTGACCGACGCTGTCCGGCGTTTAAGCGAGGGAGAGCTCAACGAATCGATTGCCATCACGTCGTACGACGAAATCGGCCATCTGGCGACCGCTTTCAACAGCATGACCGACAAACTGCGTACTACAACCGTATCGCGAGAATATATGGAAAAACTGATCGACAGTATGAACGACGTGCTGATCGTATTTTCCCCGGACGGCATGATTCAAAGCGTAAACCACGCCTATTGTGAACTCTTTGGGTATCAGAGCAGTGAAGTTGTGGGGCGCCGCCTGACAGAATTTGAAGAACTTGAGACACCCTTATGCATGTTCTCAGCGTTCGCGCACGCTCTGGAGCATGGCCCGATACATGGAGTTGAAAGCAATTGCTACACCGCACAGGGTGAGATTGTACCGATGCTCTATTCACTTGCGGTCATGAAGGATGATCACGACCAGCCGCAAGCAGTGATCTGCGCGGCCCAGAACATCAGCAGCCTGAAAAAAATTCAGGAGGCGCTGCAGCTGAAGAAGGCCGAACTGGAGGAGATGAATCGGAATCTGGAAGGAATTGTTGCCTCACGCACGGCCGAACTGGCGATAGGCAACGAAGGATTACGAGCAGAGGTTGCCGAGCGACAGAAAAAAACTGAAGAGTTGCGGGCCGCCCGCGATGTCGCAGAATCGGCCAATCGTGCAAAAACCGATTTTCTGGCAAACATGAGCCATGAAATGCGGACACCGCTCAACTCGATCATCGGCGGGACCGAATATCTTGAATCGGCGGGATTGATCGATGACCAGCAGCGCTGTCTCACCATGATTCACCATGCGGGAGACAGCCTGCTGCTGCTGATCAATGACCTGATCGATCTTTCCCGCATAGAAGCCGGGCAACTGGAAATTATCAGTCGCCCCTTCAACCTGCTGCACTCCCTGGAACGGGTTATCGAAATGGTTGGACAGGAAGCAGATAGCAAAAAACTGAAACTTTTCCTGAATTGCGCCCCTTCGATGCCGCAGGTCGTACAAGGCGATCCGATCCGGCTGCAGCAGGTTCTGGTCAACCTGGTCGCCAATGCGGTCAAATTCACCGGGAATAGCGGTTCGGTTTCAGTTACGACGTCATCTGCTCCAGCCGAAAATGATCAGATAGCAGTGACTTTCGTTGTCAGGGATACCGGCATCGGGATCGACCCGAATAAACATGATATGATCTTTGACAGCTTTTCCCAGGCAGACACGTCCATAACCCGCCGATTTGGAGGGAGCGGTCTCGGGTTGGCAATCAGTCGCAAGCTTGTGGAAGCGATGGGTGGTACCATGCAGGTTGAAAGTGTGCCGGGAGTGGGAAGTTCCTTCAGTTTCACCGTATTATTTTCGAGTGCGGCGGCTGAGCCGGGTCAAAGTGGAGAAACGGCACTCCAGGAAAAAGAATATAGTACGACAGCAGAGCCGGGAAACTCAAAATGTGTGCTGCTGGTCGATGATTCTCTTGAAAACCGGGAATTGATGCGGCTGCTGCTTCGCTCTTTCCCTCTGGAGCTGCACGAAGCCTGCAATGGTCAGGAGGCATTTGATCTCTGCACCGCACACAGATATGACCTGATTTTCATGGATATCCAGATGCCGGTCATGGACGGCTACACAGCCACACGCATGATACGAAGACATGAAGAACGCACCGGCCATCGGAGAACAGCCATCATCGCCCTCACGGCACATGCATATGAGTCAGACATTCAAAAATGCCGGGAAGCGGGTTGCGACGATCATATAGCAAAACCTTTCAAGAAACTGACGCTGCTGAATTGCCTGGCACGCCATCTCAATCCGCCTGATAATCAAGAGGCGCCACCATGAATATCACTCCATATCCGGACACTATAACCGTTGAGATCGACAGCGAAGTAGAGTCAATCGTTCCGGAGTTTCTCGAAAACCGCAAAAAGGACTGCCTGCTGATCGGCAGCCTGCTCGAAGCGGACTCCTTCAGCGAAATCCGTACCCTGGGACATCGAATGAAAGGCGCCGGTGGTAGTTACGGTTTTGATGATATCTCTGTGATCGGCGAAGTCATGGAGGAAGCAGCCCTGACCGGGGACAGGGAAGCCATCATCAACTCGGTTCTGCAGCTGTCAAACTATCTGGAGCGGGTGAGAGTGATCTATGTGTAATACCAATTACTTTAGTCCGTACAACTGGCGGTAGATAGCTGCCGAAGCGTACACCTTCTTCACATAATCGCGGGTCTCCTGATACGGGATACTTTCGATAAATTCGTCTTTCTTCAGCCCCTTAAAGCTCTTTTTCCATCGATCCAACGCCCCCGACCCGGCATTATATGCCGCAGCCATATAGACCACATCACCATTATGCGCTTTCATCAGGTCATGAAGATGCTTCGTCCCCAAACGGATGTTGTATTCAGGCACGGTTAGATGCTGGGGATTAAACTCCCCCTTTTCACCTGCAGTCAGTTTGGCCGTGGCAGGCATCATCTGCATGAGTCCGATCGCTCCGGCGCTCGACTTGATGGCAGGGGCAAACCCGCTTTCGGCACGGATCAAGGCATATACCAGCCCTTCTGACAAGCCGTTAAGAGCCGCATTCTGACTGACGAGATCGGAGTAAGCCAGAGGATATCCTGCCGTCCAGGTCGGCAAGGTCCCTTTTTCCCATGCCACCGGCCGGTTTTGCATAAACAGGGCGATCGCCGAACCGAAGTCCCGCATTTCGAGATAGATCCGGGCAAGCGCGGGGAACTGCCCCTTATTTTCGCCGCTTTTTTTACGGACTGCCGCCATCTCTGCCCTCGCCTCTTCAAACATCCCGAGTGATGCCAGCAGGCGCGGCTTTTCAAACCCCGCGAGAGAAGGCAGTTCAGCCAGTGCATCGCGATTGCCCAGCGGTTCACGATTGTCCTTCACCCCCCTCTGGTCACGATACCAGGTTGCATAGAAACCGGCCGGAAATTCGTCCAGCAGGCTGTGATAATACGAAGCGGCGGCAGTATCGCCATTCATTTCCAGCGTTCTTCCCAGCCAATACAATACTTTCTCGCGCTGAGTTTCATCTGCAAGCAATCTTTTGAATGCATCCGCCGCAGCAGGATATTCGCCGGCAAGATACCGGCACCATCCCGCATCCCAAGTCGATTTGGCGATCACTTTGGATTCGGTCGCAAGCCTTGCAGCCTGATCGAACAAGCGGGCCGCTTCAGCATACTGTCCGAGGCCGCGCTTCAATCCTGCCGCCTCAATCAGAGCGTCATCGGCAAATTCCTGTTTTTTCCCTTCTCCGGCGAGTTCCAGATACATCGTCAAGGCACGTTCTTTCAAGTCCTGGCGATCAAGCGCTTTAGCCAGCCAGAAACGGGCTTCGGACCTCACTCCCGGCAACGGACTGGCGGCCGCTTTGATAAAATGCTTTTCGGCCTGTTTATACTGTCTCAGACGATACCGGGCCATGCCGGTCTGGAGATCAATCCGGTTGAGGGTTGCTTGTGGCTGAGGTTCATCAAGGATCATTTCCAGGGTCTTCAAAGTGGCACCGAGCTCATTCCGGGCATAGAGGCTGGAAACCCGCTTCAGAAGCTCCCCAGCACTGTATGGGGGGAGTTTGATGCCGGCGCGTTCAAGCTGTTTAAGCCGTTCCTGAGACTTTACTGCCAGCGGAGATGTCGGATTATTGAGCCAGATCCCTCGATAAATCAGCAGAGCCGTTCCGGTATCTGCCATATCCTCCCGACAGCGCGCTGACTGATAGCTGGCATCAGCAGAATCGGCGCCTGAGGGATATTTTTCTATGTATGATTGATATAACTTGCAGGCTCCCTTGAAATCACCAGCCTCATACAGGATATCGGCAATCAGTTTTTCCGAGCGTCGTACCATTTTGGAGGCGGGAAATGTCACCGGAATTGAAGCCGCTTTGGCGGAAGCTGCAGAGTATTTTTTCAACTTCAGGAGTGCCTCAGCCTGAAAAAGAGCAGCATAATCAGCAATCAGCGGCAGTCTCAGTTCAGCATCGGCCAGAAGTGCCGCTGCTTCTTCGTACTTTTCCATACGCAGCGCAGCCATTCCGCGAACAAAGGACCGATGCGTCTGATCGGAAGATTTTCCGGCTGACTCATAGGCAGCTCCGTAATCTTTATCCCGGAACTGTGCCGCCGCACGATTCAGATGGTTATCGGCCAGCGATGAAAGAGCGGGGACCGCCACAAAAATGATCCCGGCAAAGGCCAGCAGAACCGGCCTGAAGCAATATGACATACAATCACCCTTTCGTGAAAAAAGCCGTGAACATTTGCTCATGGCCTGGAATAATGAAACAAATGAGCGTAGGTGCGGTTGGTGAGCGGAGTCGCGGTTGGTGAGCGGAGTCGAACCATCGTAGCAACAGGCCACTCCCCCCTATCCATACAAAAAGTTACGGCGTCAGCTTCCTGATGACCGCTTCTGCCAGATCCAGCGCCAGTTTATTGCCGAGACGATCCTTTGCAGCAACGATATCGCCGCGGTCATGATCAAAATAATATTCCCCCGGCACAAAAACTTCGAATGCCGGTGAATTTTTGCCCGGCTCAGTCAGATAAATCCTTGATTTAACCTTCATCGCGGTCGAACAGCAGCCGGATTTCTCGACATAACCCCAGATATCACCCGAAATATAGACCTGCTTGATCAGCCAGGACGGTTCGACCTCTTTCAACTCCTCTTTCAGGATCGCAAACCGTCCGACTTTTGTCTGTTTGCGACGGGCATTCAGAATATCAACAAACTGGTTAAAGATCGGGTCGCCAAAATCGGGGGGCACCAGAGTCGCATCGAACGGAACAATATATACCGTTTCCCGTTCCAGTTGAGGATCAAGCAGGGTAAAATCCTTTGTCTCCGGTACCGCAGCACAGCCCGTCAGCAGCAGAAATGCGGCGGGAAGAAGCAAAATAGACCAGACCGATTTCACAGATTTCTCCGGGCCATCTCGTCGTGGTAAAACTTTTGATAGAGGACATCGTAATCCCGGCTGCCGGGAGCCTTGTTGCGGAGTTTCGTCTTGACCGCCTCTTCAATTTCATTCACGGAGCCGAAAAAGGCTTCCAGAGACTGCTTGACCCGCCTCAGCACACGACTGTCATCAGAAACATCTGCCAGATCGTCCCGCCAGATGCATTTGATTATTTCATGGGCCATTGTTGAAATACGGTCTTCTGATAAAGACATATTCACCCCTTTAGAGGACTATCTTACGTTCCTTGGCCAGCTTATCCTTGA
>JANNLB010000300.1:0-20396 GCA_031396605.1 Geobacter sp.
GTCAGATCACGTACGCCACCTCACCTTCCCGACGCTGGCTTTACTACAGGTGGCTGGCACGTCTCGCGCGCAGCAGCCCGGAGCTGGGCGATGATTTTTTTGCAAAGGCTACCTTCGTTCCGAGCAAGCAGCTCGTGACGATCCGGCTCGATGCTGATGTTGTGGAATGGCTTAAACGGAATGGGAAAGGCTACCAGACCCGTGCCAACAAGATTCTTCGTACCGTCATGGAGTCACAGGGAAAACCAGCAAATAAAAGAGCTGTTGGAGCAAGATGATGGTCGCAGTAACCGACTTGGGGTCAGCTTAGTGAGGCGACGGGGACGTTGTTTATTTGTTCACTAACTCCCTTTAAACCCCGAGTTAATAATAGAATGTCCACGGAATGCGACCACAAGTTCGACCCCGCCCCCATAACGACACCGTCAGAAAATCATGACACCGGAAACAATAAACCTAGAAACGGCAGTTGAACCGCCGAACACGCCGCCAAAAGTAGGCGCTTCTAAGCGAAATACGCCGAGAAAATAAAGAGTTATTTCAAAAACAGTCCCACCTTTTTGGTTTAACCACCATTTGTTCCAAGCCTTTGATTTATCGGCGTGTATCGTCGTTCATCGGCGGTCAACTGTTTTTTTGATAAAAATAATTTTGCCAAATTGGCACCACAAAACTACAACGGGTATACCAACTACAGGAGGAAATATTCCATGCAAGCAGCAATCACCCGTAAAAAACAATGGAATTTCAGCTGGATATTGTGTTATAGGGTACCAATTATTTATCTTCTCTGGAGAATTGCATGAAAATCTGTATTTTCGGCGCCGGCTATGTCGGCCTTGTGGCTGCCGCCTGTTTTGCCGAAAGCGGCAACAGCGTTATCGCCGTCGACATCGACGGCGCACGGATTGAGGGCCTTACACAAGGGATCATCCCGATCTATGAACCGGGTCTCAAAGAGATGATTCTGCGTAATCAGGCCGAAGGACGCCTCTCGTTCACGGTCAACATGGAGGAAGCGGTCAAGGCCTCGCTGATCTGTTTCATCGCAGTCGGCACACCGCCGGGCGAAGACGGCTCCGCCGACCTCAAATATGTTCTTGGTGTCGCCCGGGATATCGGTCGTGTCATGAACGGTTTTAAAATCATCGTCAACAAATCGACCGTCCCGGTCGGTACCGCCGACAAGGTACGCGCCGCAATTCAGGAAGAATTGGCCATCCGTGTGATTGATCTGGAATTCGACGTCGTCTCCAACCCCGAATTCCTCAAGGAAGGGGCGGCCATCGACGACTTCATGAAACCGGACCGGGTCGTCATCGGCTGTGACAATGTCCGCACCGCCGAAATCATGAAGGAGCTCTATGACCCCTTTATGCGCAAACAGAACCGCATGATCGTCATGGATATCCGCAGCGCCGAAATGACCAAATACGCTGCCAACGCCATGCTCGCCACCCGCATCTCCTTCATGAACCAGATTGCAGGACTCTGCGAACGGATGGGCGCCGACGTCATGGCCGTGCGCGAAGGGATCGGCTCCGATTCGCGCATCGGCTACGATTTTCTCTTCCCCGGCCCCGGCTACGGCGGTTCCTGCTTCCCGAAAGATGTCAAAGCCCTGATCAGAACCGCTGAAGAATCAAACTATGACTTCCTGCTTCTGAAAGCGGTTGAAGAGGTCAACGAACTCCAGAAAGATGTACTGGCTGACAAACTGATCACGCTTTTCAGTTCCCCTGACCAGGAGCGGCCGCTTACCGGCCGCATTATCGCCTGCTGGGGTCTCTCCTTCAAACCCCGCACCGACGACATGCGCGAAGCACCGGCTATCACCATCATTGAGCGTCTGCTGGCCGCCGGAGCTGTCGTGCGGGCTCATGACCCGGAAGCGATAAAGGAAGCGAAAAAAGTCTTTGGCGACCGGATAGAATACAGCAGCAACCAGTATGATATTCTTGACGGTGCTGACGCCCTGGCAATCATCACCGACTGGAGCGAATACCGCAACCCGGACTTCGACCGCATCAAAAGCGCACTCAGAACACCAACCATAGTGGACGGCCGCAACCTGTACAAGCCCGACCGAATGGCGGCCGGCGGGTACAACTATATCCCGCTCGGGCGCTGCAGCGGCGGAATCTGTGGAGGGGTGAAATAATATGCGCATACTGGTAACCGGCGGCGCCGGCTTCGTCGGCTCGCACCTCTGCGAACGCCTTCTTGGTGAAGGACATGACGTCATCTGCCTGGACAACTTCTTCACCGGCAGTAAAAACAACATTATTCATCTGATGGACAGTCATCGCTTCGAGCTTGTCCGCCATGATATAACCGAGCCGATTCTGCTTGAGGTTGACTGCATCTACAACCTGGCCTGCCCCGCCTCTCCCGTTCATTACCAGTACAACGCGGTCAAGACGATCAAAACCAGCGTCATGGGAACCATCAACATGCTGGGACTGGCCAAACGGGTCAAAGCCCGGATTCTGCAAGCTTCCACCTCGGAAGTCTATGGTGACCCCCATGTGCATCCGCAGAACGAGGATTACTGGGGCAACGTCAACCCGATCGGGATACGCAGTTGCTATGATGAAGGCAAAAGAGTCGCCGAAACTCTGATGATGGATTATCACCGCCAGAACAATGTCGATATCCGCATAATCCGCATCTTCAATACATATGGTCCGCGCATGGCTGAAAATGACGGACGTGTGGTATCAAACTTCATCCTGCAGGCGCTCAAAAACGAAGACATCACCGTCTACGGCGATGGCTCACAGACCCGTTCATTCTGCTACGTCTCCGACCTGGTGGAAGGGATGGTCCGCATGATGGAATGCCCTGGATTCATCGGTCCGGTCAACATAGGAAATCCGGTGGAAAATACAATCCTTGAGTTTGCTGAAAAAATCATTACAATAACAGCCTCAAAGTCGAAGATCATCTTTCAGCCTCTGCCGCAGGATGACCCGAAACAGCGTCAGCCCAATATTTCTCTGGCTGCTGAAAAACTCGGATGGGGTCCTGAGGTTGTACTGGATGACGGGCTGAAAAGGACTGCGGCATATTTTGCTGGACGGATCAGGAAAGGGTAAATGTTCAATCTGCCCCTTCAAAAAAAAATGTATTTCATTCCGGCAGGATGCCTGGCATTCATCCTCTTCTTCACTGTTTTTGGTGATAAAGGCCTCCTGCGCATCTTTGAACTTAAACAGGATAAGAGTAAAATCGAAGCGCGTCTGTCTGACAGCAGGACCGATAATGAAAAACTGAAACGCGAGATCGTAGCTCTCACATCCGACCGCCGCTACCTTGAAAGCATTGCTCGCAAGGATTTCGGCCTTGTGCGCAGCAATGAAGTCATCTACCAGTTCCCACAGGAAAAGAAAGAACAGCCAAAAAAATGATGCGAAACCGAATAGCCCCTCTGCTTGAATCCGCATTGATCAAAGCCCACGCGGCGCAAGAACTGACGACGTACCCGCTGCCACCTATTATCATCGGAAATCCCGCCAATCCGGAACATGGAGATTTTTCCTGCAACATCGCCATGCAGTTGGCAAAAAGTGAGCGCAAAGCGCCTCGACAGGTTGCTGAGATCATAATCAGACATCTGGGCGACGGTGACGGGCTGTTGGCAAAAAACGAGATCGCCGGTCCCGGCTTTATCAACCTGTTTGTATCTCCCGCCGCGTGGCAGGCAGCTCTACTTGAGATAGAAGCCGAGGGCGACAGTTTTGGCTGCACGACAAGCGGCGCCGGAAAAAAGGTTCAGGTAGAGTTTGTCAGCGCCAACCCGACCGGCCCGCTACATATCGGTCATGGGCGCGGTGCGGCTATCGGTGATACCCTCTGCCGGGTGCTTGATGCCGCCGGCTGGGATGTGACCCGCGAATTTTACTATAACGATGCCGGCGTTCAGATCAGCAATCTTGCCCTGTCTGTTCAGCTGCGCTGCCTGGGTATTGAGCCGGATGACCCGCGTTGGCCGGAAGGCGGCTATCAGGGTGAGTATATCAGGGAAGTGGCCCGCGCCTATCTGGCCCGTGAGACCGTGGAAGCCGCCGACCAGCGGACAACCGCCTGCGGAGACTCTGAAAATATTGATGATATCCGGCACTTTGCCGTCGCCTGGCTCCGCCGCGAGCAGGACCTTGATCTTGCGGCCTTCGATGTGACATTTGATGTCTACACTCTTGAATCGTCACTGTATAGTGAAGGGAGAGTTGATGCGGTTGTCCGGAAACTTATTTCCAATGGACACGCCTACGAGCACGACGGCGCACTCTGGCTCCGCTCCACCGATTTCGGAGACGACAAAGATCGCGTCATGCGCAAAGCCGACGGCAGTTATACCTATTTCGTACCGGACGTCGCCTATCATCAGGCCAAGTGGGAGCGAGGTTTCACACGGGTGATCAACGAGCAGGGCTCCGACCACCACAGCACCGTTACCCGTGTCCGCGCCGGACTTCAGGCCCTCGACATCGGTATCCCGAAGGAATGGCCGGAATATGTGCTGCACCAGATGGTGACTGTCATGCGCGGCGGCGAAGAGGTCAAGATATCAAAACGGGCCGGCAGTTACGTTACGTTACGTGACCTGATTGATGAGGTGGGGCGTGATGCAACCCGCTTCTTTTTTCTGATGCGCAAGCCTGATGCCCAGTTGGTATTCGACATAGATCTGGCCAAACAACAGACCAACGAGAACCCGGTTTATTATGTTCAGTACGCCCATGCCCGCATCTGCAGTATTTTTGAAAACGCGGCAGAAAAGGGTTTTAACGCCCCTGAGAAACCGGATTCCAACGACCTGGCCTGCCTCTCTACTCCAGTGGATCTTCAGATGATCAAACTGCTGGCAGCCCTGCCTGACACGGTCGATGACTGCGCCGTACATTTTGAACCGCATCGTCTGACCTACTACTTAAGTGAGCTGGCCAGCTGTTTCCACAGTTTCTACAACAAAAACCGCGTCATCAGCGAAGAACCGGCACTGACTGCAGCCCGGCTCTACCTGTTGAAACGGACCGCCCAGACTCTGAAAAACGCCCTTTCCATCCTGGGCATCTCGGCACCGGAACGGATGTAGCGGAGGCCACCATGCGCATTGACTACAGTGAACCCAAAAAATCCTGCAGCACTTCCCAGGGAAGCTTGAATCGTCCTCGAAAGGAATCCCCCGGAGGCGTGCTGATCGTTACCTGTATTACCGGTATTCTCTGTCTCGGCATCGGCTTTGGCAGCGGCTGGATGTTTTCCCAGCAATCCGCAAAAAAAGGGTTCAAGGCGGCTATGGAACAGCAGAGCCTTGAAAACTCGCCGCAGCAAACTAAAGCCCAATCAGCACTGCAGCATCCAGCGATCCCTGCACCCACTCCTGGCGCGTTGCAGCCGTCGGCAGTGGGAAAATCTGCCCCGCAACCGGCAGCCCCCGGCGGTTCACCATCAGCGGTTGATCCGCCTCTCAGCTTTTACAAGACACTCCCCAGTGGTCAGAAAAGTAACGTAATGGGCAGCGGCATCAATTCCAAAGATGACAAACCGGCAAAACAGCCGCTCCAGGCAGCCATGCCGGCCAACATATCCAGACCAGCTGCGTCCCCAAACGATGAAAGTGCACAAAAACAGACAAACCAGACACAACCGGCAAAACCGATGGCGACCACTCGTCCCGATGCGAACAGTCTCACGGTTCAGGTCGCCTCATTCAGTCTCAAGTCAGAAGCCGAGATACTTCGGGGGAAACTGGCTGCCAAAGGCTATAATGTAAATATTGCAGAGTCTCATTTGGGAGACAAGGGAACCTGGTATCGAGTACGTGTTGGCAGGCATCTTGATCCGGACGCAGCGAAAGAACTGGCCGGGAAACTCGGCAAGGGAGCAATTGCGATCCCCGACAAGGATTGAGATTCTTTTCCCGCCCCTTTAATTAATCGTACCGTGGCAAAATATTTTATTGACAACATTCTCCACCTCCTGCTATAAGTTCGATTCACTTCATGTCGCGGGGTGGAGCAGTCTGGTAGCTCGTCGGGCTCATAACCCGAAGGTCACAGGTTCAAATCCTGTCCCCGCAACCAAACAATTACGGAGGCTTACAGAAATGTAGGCCTCTTTTTTTGTATCAACCACAAAAGGGGCCGCCAGGAGACGGGTATGGCATGCGTCAAACGTCGCGGTAAATCCCTCAACGCCCAGTTTTATGTAGGAGGCAGCAAAAACGAGTAAACCTGAACACCTCCTCTCTCCCTTCTGCGCGGGAAAAGCTGCGACAGCTCGAATCTTCACTGTATCGCGGCGAAGAAATCCAGATCCCCACCCGTACTGGCTGCCACGAGCTGAATGATGAATTATACCAAGGTGCAATATTCACGGCTTTGGATATTGTATAATATCAAATGCAAGGAGGTGTCGTGGTTTGAAATAGTTGCTCTTCTATTATTTGGGACCAATTATTACTACTCCGACATTCTTACGTTTTCAGAATTTGAATCCCCTTTTGGAAAGGGGAAATATGAAATTTGCACTCGAAAATCGTACAAAAGTTGACAAAATTCGTATTTTCAAGGGTTGCTCCATGCAAGTTTTACTATATGTCCGAGTAGTATTATTTAAGGAGAAAAAATCTTGAAGATGGACGCTATCATAGTTGGCGCAGGCTTAGCGGGGTTGGCTGCAGCGGAAAGACTTGCGGACGCAGGTCTCCAGGTTGTGGTGTTGGAGCGTGGCGCTGGCCCAGGGAGTAAAAGTATCACCGGTGGCCGCCTTTACGTGGGTAGTGTTCGGGACCGCTTCCCCGAATGGTGGAGTGAGGCCCCTTTGGAACGCCCCGTCACCCATGAGGCTTGGACCCTGCTCGATGGGCAAAGCAGCTTGCGTGTCGATTTTCACGGCGAAGCTTTAGGCGGGGAAGAACCCCAAAGTTATACGCTGCTCCGCAGCAAGTTTGACGGCTGGCTTGGTGAACGCCTGGCGGGCAAGGGGGTATTCATCATACCTGAGAAGTCGGTTACCGAGCTCTTATATGAGGACGGCAACGTTGCCGGGGTAAAGGTGGATCAGGAAGAGCTTCATGCTGAGGCAGTGATCGTGTGCGATGGCTTGCTCTCGTTTGTTGGGCAGGCGGCTGGCATGCGCGAGTGGCCCAGGGCCAAGAGCGTAGCTGTGGGAGTCAAAGAAGTCATCGGCTTGCCATCTGGGGTTATCGAAGATCGATTTGGTTTGGAAAACGGCGAGGGAGCGGCAGAGCTCTTCCTTGGCAGCATCACCCGCGGAATGACGGGTGGTGGTTTCTGCTATACCAATAAGGATTCATTGTCCCTTGGGATGGTCATCGGAGTGGGGGATCTTATGGACAAGGGTGGTGCGGATAAGATCCCGGAGATTTTCGATGCGTTCAAAGCCCACCCTCGGATTAAAAGTTTGGTCCGTGACGGTGAAGTGTTGGAATACTCAGCCCATTTAATCCACGAAGGTGGTCTGGACGACGTTCCAAAGTTGGTTGGCAACGGCATTCTGCTTGCCGGAGATGCAGCGGCGCTTGCGCTCAACATGGGTTACACGGTGAGGGGAATGGATTTCGCCCTTGCCAGCGGGCAGATGGCGGCGGATGCGCTCATCGCTGCGCGTGAAAAGGGCGACATGTCGGCAGCGGGACTGTCGAGTTACGAGCAGGAGATTCGCTCCAGCTTCATCTGGTCCTACCTTGAAGCGTTCCGTCAGATGCCTGGACTTTTGGAGAACAAAGACCTTTATACCCGATTCCCGGCAGAGTTGTGCGGATTCATACGAGAGTTGGTTCAACTTAAAAACGAGCAACCAAAAAAAATCTCCTCAAAAGTTTGGCAGCTTCTCAGGCGCATAGCTTTCAATGTTCATGATGCCAAGTTCCTCTGGAAGTTGAGAAAAATATGAGCTTAGTGAGTAGTTTTATTTAATTTGGAAAATCAAGGAGTTGGACGAGATGCGAATAGATGAAAAGCTGACGAAAAACGCATATAAGCATGACGAGACAAGCCACATCAAAATCGATGACGACCTGTGCCGCACAAAGTGCACCGAGCGTTATTGCATCCGGGTTTGTCCTGCATCGCTTTACGATTGGAACGAGGAGTCGGACCGCATGGTGGTTGAGTTCTCCGGGTGCCTGGAGTGCGGGACGTGCATGGTCTCTTGCCGTCATGGGGCTCTGACTTGGCAGATGCCAAGGGGTGGATACGGGGTCCGATATCGCTACGGATAGGTGAGTACGTGAGTCTAATAATTAAGTCACTAGCAAGGGAGGCAATACATGGGAAAAAAAATAAGGGTTCTTATCGCCAAGCCCGGGTTGGATGGTCATGACCGAGGTGCTAAGGTTGTGTCGCTTGCGCTTAAGAATGCCGGCATGGAAGTCATTTACACGGGGCTCCATCAAAGCATTGGCGCCATCGTGTCCACAGCCATTCAAGAAGACGTCGATGTCATAGGATTGTCCATCATGACCGGAGGCCACCTCCGGATCTGCAGGAAGTTGCAGGAAGAACTCAAGGCCAAGGATGCGAGCGACATAATTGTGACCGTGGGCGGCGTTATCCCCAAACGAGACTTTGCTGAGTTGGAATCTATGGGTATTAGCGGGATATTCCCAGGTGGAACGCCCTTGGCGAAGACTATCGAATTCATTCAAAAAACCCTATAGGAGAACCTGCTATGGACGTTGCACGCTACATAAAAGATGAAAACGATGCTATCCAGGACGTGATTCTTTCCTCCGGAATACACGTAAAGGCACACTACGGGCCTTCGGATCTCGAAGCTATTGGTTTTGACTACGCTAAAGACCTCGGCGAGCCAGGGAGTTATCCATTTACACGCAACAACTTTCCCGATGGCTATCGCTCCCGCGCTTGGACTACCCGCCAATACACCGGATTTGGAACTCCAAAAGAGTCAAACGAGCGTTTTAAATTGATGATCGACCACGGTCAGACGGGCCTGAATGTGGCTTTTGATCTGCCAACACAGATGGGCTACGACTCGGATCACGAGATGGCCGAAGGTGAGGTTGGCCGGGTAGGTATGGCGGTAGACAGCCTTAAAGATTTTGAAATCGCCTTCGACGGGATCAACATGCATAAGGTTGGGGCCGGTCTGACCATCAATGCCGTGGCTTCGATAATGCTCGCCATGTACGAGGCAACGGCTGAGAAGCTCGGTTTTGACAAGGCGAAGATCTCCGCCACTCCGCAAAATGATATCCTTAAAGAGGTCATCGGCCGAGGGGCATGGATCTATTCGCTGGAGCCAGCCATAAAGCTGATTGGCGACACGATTGAGTATTCCATAGAGGCGATGCCCAAAACAAATCCGGTCAGCATTTGCGGCTACCACATCCGCGAATCGGGGGCAACCCCGGCCCAGGAAATGGCTTACGCATTCCTGATTGCAAACGCCTATATCGATGAGGTAGTTAAGCGGGGATATGAACCGGATCAATTTGTCGGCCGTTTCAGCTTCAATCTGAACATCTTCGGCAATATGTGGGAACAAGTAGCCAAGTTTCGCGCCGGTCGTAAGGTGTGGGCCTCGAACCTCAAGGAGAAGTACGGGGTCAAGGACCCGCGTAACTTGTGGCTGAGGGGTCTCTTTGCAGGTGGCGGCTCCGGACTTACCAAGGCGGAACCTGAAAACAACATCATGCGCGGCTCTTATTATGCGTTGGCCGCTGCATTGTCCGGTGCGCAGACAACTGCTCTGTGCAGTTTCGATGAGGCGTTTACCATCCCCACGCCACACTCGGCCCTGTTGAGCCTGCGAACCTGCCAACTGCTCATGGAAGAAGTGGGGCTTCGTGACACAGTAGACCCTCTGGCTGGCTCTTACTTCATGGAGACACTTACCAAACAGATGGACGAAAAGATTCGCGAAGAGATGGAAGCGATTGAAAATTCCGGCGGTATTGTCGAATGCATCCGCAGCGGGCTCATTCAGAAAAAACTGGCTCAACAGGCATACGAATTCGAGCGTGATATACAGAGTGGGGATCTGGTGAAGGTCGGCGTCAACAAATATGTTGCCGAGGAAGAGGCAGAAGTGGAGTTGCACGAGTACAACGAGGCGTGGGCCGAGGAACAGATTAAAGACCTTAAGGAGCTTCGTAGAACCCGAAGCGGTCAGCCTGTGGTTGATAGTCTAAAGAAACTCGAGCGCATTGCACGGGAAGGCGGCAACGTCATGTACCCGTTGGTGGAGTGTTGCAAGGCATACGCAACTGTAGGCGAGATGTCGGACGTGTTTAAGGATGTGTTCGGAGAATATGTCCAGCCGACGTTATTTTGACTCGGAAGCACAACAATAGTCGCTCGTACGCTGGAACATCTAAATCTAACCCCCCTCAGTCCCCCCTTAACTAAGGGGGGAAGCTTGAAAATCTCCCCTTAGATAAGGGGAGATTTAGAGGGGTTAAGATTATTAAATAGTAGCCATTGCTGTTAACTTATAAACATTAACTTTAATGAGGTCACCATGTCATACAAAATCGGTATTGATGTCGGCGGTACATTCACCGACTTCCTGCTCACCAGTGAGGATGGAAACAGCCAAATCTACAAGGTGCTCTCGACACCGAAGGACCCGTCAATTGCCACGATCCAAGGCATTGAAGAGATGGCACGTGATTTGGATTTAAGTTCGGAAAATTTCCTTAAACAAGTTGAGACAATCGTTCACGGCACTACCGTGACGACTAACGCCACCCTCACATACAACGGCGCGCGCACCGGACTTCTGACAACAGAAGGTTTGCGGGATGCCCTGGAGATGCGAAGAGGCATACGAGAAGAGCAGTACAACAATCGCTTCGAGAATGCCCAACCTGTGGTGCCGCGTTACCTCAGGTTGCCCATAAAAGAGCGCCTTGACTACAAAGGCGAGGTAGTTATCCCTCTCGACGAAGATTCTGTGGTCGCCGCGCTCGAAATCTTCAAAGAGGAGGGAGTCCAGGCGGTGGCAATCTGTTTTATGAATTCCTTTGCAAATGCAGATCACGAAGCACGGGTGGCACGCCTTGTCAAAAAAACCATGCCGGAGGCTTTTCTCTCCGTATCAAGTGAAATTAGTCCCGCAATCAGGTTTTACGACAGGGTTTCTACCACTGCGCTCAATGCCTACATTGGACCTGTGCTGAAAAATTACCTGACTAGTTTGATGCTCAAACTTGAGGTTTTGAATTACAAGGGTGTTTTACTTATCATGGGCTCCAATGGCGGCGTTATATCACCCGAGTCAGCGATGGAAATACCTGCCGTGACTCTATTGTCGGGGCCTGCCGGTGGTCCTGTGGCCGGGGCGGCATTCGCCGGCGATCAGGGCTATCAAGACTGCATCACATGCGACATGGGCGGAACGAGTTTCGATGTCGCGCTGGTTAAGGACGGCAAACCTCTCAACACCACTGAAGGGGAGATCAATCGACTTCGCATTAGCATAGCCATGCTCGATGTTGTAACCATTGGCTCGGGCGGCGGCTCAATCGGCTGGATTGATGAAGGGGGTCTCTTGCGCATGGGGCCACAGAGTGCCGGGGCTGATCCGGGACCGGCGTGCTATGGCAAGGGTGGGCTCCGCCCGTCCTGTACCGACGCGGACCTCGTGCTCGGGTACCTGAACGCTGACTTCTTTGCCGGGGGGCGGATACCGTTGGACTTGGGTGCAGCAAGACAGGCTATCAAGGAGAATGTGGCGATACCGCTTGGGCTTGAAATCCATGAGGCAGCTGTAGGCATGTACGATGTAATAAACGTCTCCATGGCCGCCGCCGTGCGTGAGGTAGCGGTTAAAAACGGCTACGACCCGCGTGATTTCCCTTTGGTTACCGCAGGTGGAGCCGGGCCGAACCATGCATGTATGATTGCGCTGGAGCTAGGTATCCCCGTCATACTAGTGCCGAGAGAATCATCAATTTTTTGCGCGGCGGGCATGCTTCACTCCGATCTCAAGCACGACCTTGTTCACACATATCAAACTCGACTGCACCAAATGGACGACGAAATGTTCCGCAAGCACTGCCAGGAGATGCGCCAGCAGGGAGAGACGATGCTGCGTGAGGAGGGTATCGGATCCGACCGCATCGAATTCCCCGTTACTCTCGATCTTCGTTACGTGCGCCAGTACCACGAGGTGGGAGTCTCCATCTCTTGGGAGGAGGCAATGGGATGTGACAAAGAGAAGATTGCAGACAAGTTTCATGCCCACCACGATGCGCTCTATGGCTATTCCCTTAAAGACAAGGGAACACCTGTCGAGTTGATTAACATCAGGCTAACCGCCGCAGGCAGTACAGATAAGCCCAGTCTCTCACCTCAGGAATTCGCGGGCAAAGATCCGTCTCATGCTCGAAAAGGCACCCGCAGCGTCTATCTTCCAAATGAGAGAAAGTTTGCAGATGTGCCAGTCTACGACGGTATGAAACTTCTCTATGGCAACCAACTGAAAGGGCCGGCAATTATCGAACAAGTTAATACCTCTACCTTCGTTACCCCGGAGTTTGATGTAGTTGTGGACCGGCTTGGCACCTATACCCTCTATTTGGAGGAGATGGAAAACGATATACTGGGGAGGATTCTTCAATGAGTGACAAAATTACTTTCGACAAGGTCCTGGTTTCGATCCTCCAGCGGCGATTGAAGAGCATCACCGAGGAGATGAGCCTCGTCATGATACGGACCGCACGCTCCCCGATCCTGTGTGAAGCGAAGGATTTCGTCACAGGCGTCTACGATGCGGAAGGCAATATTCTCGAGCAGACGGAGAACCTTCCCATCCTCGCCTTCAGTCTGGCGCCGGTTTGCAAATACATCATCGACTACTATGGCGATGATATCCACCCTGGCGACGTCATCTTCCATAACGACGTCTTCAGCATGGGCAATCAGAACAACGACGTGGCAGTCTACAAGCCGATTTTTCATGGTGACACTTTGGTGGCATGGTCGGCATGCAAGGGACACCAGGCAGATATTGGCGGAGCGGTGCAGGGCGGCTACAATCCTCAGGCGACCGAGGTTTGGCAGGAGGCGCTGCGCATCCCGCCGGTGAAGGTCTACGAGAAGGGCAAGTTGCGTAAAGATGTGTGGGAACTTATTTTCGCAAACATCAGGCTTGACATAGTTGAAGCGGATATGCGCGCCGAAATTGGCTCTTGTGTCGTCGGTGAAAGGGGCATCCTGAATATCATCGAGCGTTACGGCTTCGAAGTGTTCGAGACGCACAAAAAGCACCTTTTCGACTCGACTCAGAGGATGATGGAGCAGGAGATTCGCTCGATTCCCGACGGTGTCTACACAGGCGAGTCGAAGGCATACTATGACGGGAAAACTCCGGGTTCGGTATACACGATCCGCGTCAAAATCACCGTCAAAGACGGAAAGATCAGCTTTGACTACACGGGAACCGATGGCCAAACGCCGGGTTTCGTCAACGGAACATATTCATCAAGCGCCTCGGCTACCATCCTGACCTTTCTGCAAATGGTTAACCCCAGCATACCGCACAATGAGGGGATGGTGAGGCCCATGGAATTCATAATCCCCGAGGGTACGCTACTTAATGCTGCCTACCCGGCCGCAACCACCTACGGAAACCATCTTTGTCCAAACATCGCAGACGCAATCATGCGGGCTTTGGCTCCGGTGATTCCCGACAGGGTGACGGCTGAGTGGAACGAGCTTCTCTGTAGTCTCACCACGGGTCGTGATCCGAGAAAAGAGGGTGAATCCTTCGTCGACATTGGTTTCATGGGACTCAAGGGGGGCTCAGGGGCCATGAAGGGTTGTAACGGCTATGACCACATCGGTATGATTGACGCCTCTGGTGGCATACTTGACCAGGATTACGAGATTTTTGAACAGCAGACTCCGCATTTGTTGCTTAAGCACGAATACTGGTGTGACTCAACCGGTTCCGGTCAGTGGCGTGGGGGTCTCGGGGTTGAAACTGAGTACGTGATCCGAGGCGATAAGATCAAACTCGTCACGTTTGGCGATGGTGACGTTGAAACCGCGCGCGGCGCACAGGGCGGCAAGGAAGGAACTCTGAACGTCATCAAGCTCCGCTATCCTGACGGAGAATGGTACACCTGCACCACCAAGGATCTCCTGGAGGACGTGCCGGAAGGAACTCTCTATTTCCAGCAGGCAGGTGGTGGAGGCGGTTGGGGAGATCCTCGGGAGCGTAGCGCGGTGAAGGTGTTGGAAGATGTCCGCAACGGGGTCGTCAGCCTCAAGAAGGCGGCAGACGATTACGGCGTGTTTATCGATCCGACTACGTGGACGATTGATGATCAGCAGACTCGGATACTTCGCGACAGATGAAATAAAGACTGCTTTGGCTTGAAATATTATTTACCGTTGTGCTGACTATATGCAAATCATTGAAGCGGGGCAAGCAGCCGCTGGGGAGAAGGTAGATGGCTGATCTGAAGGTGGTAGGGAAATCCATTCCCAAGCACGATGCTACGGAGAAACTTACCGGGCGAACTTCCTATATCCACGATGTGAAGCTACCGGGGATGCTGTTTGGCAAGATTCTATACTCCGACCGCATCAGCGCGAGGATAGTAGATATAGACATATCAGAAGCCGAAGCCCTACCGGGCGTGTGCGCGGTTATCACCGCAAACAATACTCCGGAGGTACGCTTCGGGTTCTTAAAGGATAACTTGGCACTAAAGAAGGACCGCGTTCGCCAATATCGGGATGAGGTCGCAGCGGTTGCCGCCACTTCGGAGGAAGCAGCGGATGAGGCTATCTCGAAGATTAAGGTAACATATGAGGACCTCCCCACACTCTTCGATCCTGAAGATGCTCTTGCGGAGGGGGCGCCGTTGCTGCACGAGACTGATCGGAAAGGCAAGCTCTTAACTGACAACCGCTTGCCACTTCCCTATAAGTTCGAGTCTGGGGATCTCGAAGCGGGTGAGCAGGAAGCGGATTTTGTCGTCGCGGGTGAGTACAAGCTTAGTTGGGTTACCCATTGTTGCCTCGGAACCTCCGGCTTTATAGCCTCCTTCGATAATCACGGCGATTTAACGGTGCATAGCAACACCCAGATTCCGAGTCTGGCTAAGGCGGATTATAAGGAAGCGCTCACGGCCATGGGCCTGAATGGGCGAGTGAGGTTGGTAAACGCAGCGCTAGGCGGTGGTTTCGGCTCTAAGCTTGATACCTACGCCCATGAGTATATTGCAATCCTTCTTGCGCATAGAACCGGAAAACCGGTGAAGATCCTCTTTGATCGTCAGGAGGAGTTCATTGCTACCAGCCCGCGTCAGCCGATGAAAATCCGTATACGTCAGGGGTGCACCAAAGAGGGAAAGCTTACATTCAGGGACATGTCACTGCTCTTGGACAACGGGGCGTACACCTCATGGGGCGCCACCACGCCCAGCGTCGCAATGATGCCGGCTACCAGCCTCTACAGGGTTCCCAATATCAGGTACGATGCGGTCTGCGTATATACCAACAACACCTATTCCCAAGCCTTCAGGGGCTACGGAACCCCCCAGGTGAACTTCGCAATCGAGTCTAACCTCGACGAGTTGGCCGAGGCCGCCGGTATCGACCCATTACAGATGCGGTTACTTAACGCTAACGTTGCGGGAGAGGTTTCTCCGCAGGGATTTAATTTCAAGACTTGTGGACACCGCGAATGTCTTGAAACGGTGGGGAACAAGATCAACATGAAAGATAAGAGGGAGTCGCCCAAACCGGCTGGCCCCAAAGTGCGTGGAGTGGGATATGCCAGCCTTTTGCACAATGGCGGCGGCGCAAAAATCTACCGGTCAGACGGTTGTGGTACGATCATGAAGATGGACGACACTGGTCATGTAGACGTATTTAGCGGATCCATGGAGATTGGGCAGGGACTTGACACTGTGCTTCGGCAAATAGTCTCCGAGACCTTGGGTATCCCCATGCGCATGGTAAATATCATTGTTGGTGATACGGACATCTGCCCCTGGGACGTGGGCGTCCACGCCTCTCGTTCTACCTTTGTAGCCGGCAATTCCGCCCTTGGGGCCGCCAGGGAGATCAAGGACCAAATCCTTAAGTTTGCGGGGGATATGCTTGAAGCTCCCCTCGAGATCCTGGACATTGAGGATATGGTTGTGGTGTGTAAAGAGGACCCCTCCAAAAACATTCCTTTGGAAAAACTTCTCCGCAAGGCACACTATGCTCCCTCCGGCAACACGATGTTCATGACATCCCACTTCTATGAGCCTCCATCGGAAATGCTTTCCAAGGACTTCAGGGGGGATCTCTCTGCCTGTTACGTTTGGGGTTGCCACGGAGTCGAGGTGGAGGTAGATACCGACACCGGCGAGGTGGAGATCGTCAATTATGTGGCCGCGCACGACGTGGGATACGCCATTAACCCTATGCTCCTGAAGGGGCAAATTCACGGTGCAGTACTCATGGGAGTCGGATACGCTCTCTCCGAGGAGATGATCTTCAAGCATGGCCGTCTCCTGAACCCGAATTTCAGTGACTATAGAATCCTCACTGCAATGGATGCAACCCCCGTCGAAGTGGTGTTGGTGGAGACCAACGATCCTTCGGGGCCCTTTGGCGCAAAAGGTATCGGCGAGCCGGGATTGGTTCCCACCGCTCCCGCTATCGCCAACGCAATTTACAACGCGGTGGGCGTGCGCATCCACGAGCTTCCCATGAAGCCTGAGGTTGTACTCAATGCTTTGCGCAAGAAGTACGGAAATCCAAAGGGCGCGATGTCTTCTTAAGTACCCTGCCACGGACTTCTTCGGGGAAAGTCCGAAAAGTGGAGCTTATGAAGACATTGTAGTGTAATGTTGTGTAACCTGGACGCACGATGCACTTGCCGTTCTGATAGTATGCAACTAAACACCAGGTACCGTTGGAGAGGTTTGAATGAAACAGATATATCAAATTGGCGATTCCCACACCTGCATTTTTCGGACCCTGCCTGCACACAGCGCAAACTACTATCGAGATAGCCTTCCCGATGTTTTCGGCACACCCTTCCTGGTGATGGCTGTAGAAGAGGCTGCCGCAGCGCTTATGGACTTATGGCTGGAGCCTGGTGAGTCGTCTGTTGGCGCCCAGATAAACATACGTCATACTTCTCCTACACCCATCGGAATGGATGTCCGAACGGTCGCCACACTCGCTGAGACAGATGGCCGTAAGTTTGTCTTTGAGGTCGCATGTTTTGACGAGGTTGAGAAGATAGGATATGCTCAACTCACCAGGTTCGTCATAAAGGAACAACAGTTCGAGAGTCTAGTGGCAGTTAAAACCCACAAATGACATCCGCAAATATACACTGACAGAACGAACTGGTTGGGGCTCGCTATGACCACCGCAAACGATCCCCACGGATTGAAATGTACGTATTCCCCAGAGAGTCCTATGCCCGAGTATACATCATTGCCGCTGGTGGAGAGTCTTCTCCATAGCAACCTCGGGTATATCTTCATTTTCGACAGCAACGGCAGGCTCCTTCGCTGGAACAAAAACTTGGCGATGCTCTTGGAAGAGGCCGCGGCTATGGGCTTTAAGGAGTGCGCAACCGTCACCTCTGTGCTGAGTTTGGATTCGGGAAGGGATTTGCCAACAGAGGTTTTCTCAAAGGGCTCCATTCTCATCGAACGTCCCTGGCCGGGGTATATGCAAGGCGATGTCCACGACAGGATCGTGGCATGGCTACTGCACCATATCTTAGGCACCGAACTGTACATCGGATTCGGCTTTGAGGAACCCCGCCGGCATCGTGTCGAAACGGAACTGGCGCGAAGGCTCAAGTATCAAAACCTCGTCTCCAACCTCTCCGCCAGGTTCGTTAACTTTACCCCCCATGATGTTGATCTGGAAATAAAAAAGGGTCTGGAGCAGGTCGGGACGTTCTTCGAGCTGGAACGATGTACTTTTGCCGAGGTTCATCGGGGAGGAAATACTTACAAGACACTTCACTGTTGGGTGAAGAGCGGGCTCTTCACCCCGCTCAGTCAAGACACCCACCAGTTCATGCCTATGCTCATGGAAAGAATCAGGGGAGGGGAACCTTACTGCTTTAGTTCCCTGGAAGAGATCCCCGGCAACTGGATTCACGAAAAGCGTTTTGCTCAGGCAGAGGGTATTAAAGCCGGGCTCATGGTCCCTCTCAAGGTTGGAGGCTCTTTTCTCGGCGCTTTCTTGATCGACTTTTTTACCAAAGAGTACGACTGGCCCGATGAGATGGTGGAGGAGCTTCGCTTCGTGGGTGTCATTTTTGCTAATGCGATAGCTCGCAGGCGGGCTGATGAGGAGCTGGCAGGTAGCGAAAAGCGGCTCCGCATGATTACCAACGCCTTGCCCTTGCTGATTGCATACGTAGGTGGTGATTGTAGGTACCGCTTCAACAATAAGGCCTATGAACAATGGTACGGTATACCCACCGAGCAGGTGTATGGCAAGACCATGCGGGAGGTCCTTGGCGAAGAGGTCTATACGCGGTGTAAACCTTATGTGGACGAGGTATTGTCGGGCGTGCCGGTCAATTACAGTCTGGAAATGAAGCTGCGCCAAGATAAGGAGCAGAGGTTTGTAGAAGCCAGCTATTTGCCGCACTTAAGTCCTGGCGGGCAGGTGTTGGGGTTTTATTCACTGGTGCAGGATGTCACGGACCGGAAGAGAGATGAGATGGAGCTACAGCGCCAACGTGACGAACTTGCCCACGTTACCCGTGTTGCGACGTTGGGTGAGATGTCGGCGTCCATGGTGCATGAGCTAAATCAGCCGTTGGCGGCTATTCTTAACAATGCCCAAGCCGCCGAGATATTTTTGGAGAGAGACCCCCCGGATTTGAAAGAGGTCCGGGAGGCGCTGAAAGATATAGTATCAGACGACTTACGGGCCGGCGAGGTAATAAGGCGATTGCGCGCATATGTCGTTAAGGGAGACGTCAAGTCCGAACCGATCCGAGTCAACAAACTGGTTAACGATGTACTCTCTCTCGTTCGCAATGACGCTAGCCTCCACAAATTAAAGATTACAACCAAGTTGGCCTCAAAACTCCCCGAGGCTCACGGAGACCCCGTCCAACTCCAGCAGGTGCTTATCAATCTGGTGCTCAACGGGGGCCAGGCCATGAGCGCCATGCCGTCAAGTGGCCAATTGGTCATCAGCACGTCCCTTATGGATAAAGATACGATAAAAATTTCGGTCTCCGACGGCGGCCCGGGCATTGATGGAGAATTGGCCGAGCGCATCTTCGATGCTTTCTTCACAACCAAGCGGGAGGGGATGGGAATGGGGCTATCAATCTGCCGCTCCATCGTGAACGCACACGGTGGACGAATTTGGATGGAACCCAGAGCTGAAGGTGGGTCAACATTCAGCTTCTCACTGCCCATCAAAGAAAGGGGTGCCAATGCAAGATGATACACCGATAGTTATGATAATCGACGACGACACGTCGATGCGCAGTTCTTTGCAGCGTCTGCTGCTCGCCTCAGGGATTGATAACGTCACTTTTTCATCTGCTCAGGAGTTTTTATCGGCAAGTCTACCTGACCGACCCTGCTGTCTGTTGCTGGATATCCGAATGCCAGGAATGGACGGAATGGAGCTTCAGTCGGAGTTGGTGAAAATCGGGAGGGATTTGCCGATTGTCTTCATCACGGGGCACGGCGACGTGCCCATGAGTGTGCAGGCGATGAAGGCCGGGGCCGTCAATTTCTTGCAGAAGCCTTTTGAACACCGGATACTTATGGACGCGATAAATGAATCATTCGAGAAAGACCGAAACCAGAGGCTTGCAAGAACTCAGCTGAAAAAGCTTCAGGAGAGGGCCAGCCAACTCACTCCCCGGGAACGAGAGATCTTCGCCTTTGTCGTCTCAGGCGCGCTTAACAAACAGATAGCCTATGAACTGGGAATTCAGGAGGGAACCGTCAAAGTACATCGCCGCCAAGTGATGGAGAAGATGGCGTCAAGGTCTCTGGCGGGACTGGTGAAAATGGCCGCCACACTGGGTATCGAGGCGCGGTATGTGACGTGACAAGAAATAACTGGACACATTTCCGGAAGGAGTATTTTCATTACTCTGCGAGAATACCCCTCCTCACGAATTCCTCACCCACGAAATCCAGCCCCAGAGCATTCAGCGTAGATTTGGTGGGAATACCGTCATTATTCCACCCCTTGAATTCATAGTAGGCGTCCAGCATCCTGGTCTCCATCTCGGGATCCCGTTTTTTCCAATGGTCCTCAGGAGGTTTCTCGTCAACCCTTCTCAAGCCTCTTCTGATATTGAGTGCCCTGACCAGATTCCGGTTCCTGGCTGCTATTTTCCATAGTGCGTCTGAATCGAGAGTCATGCCGGTCGCAAGC
>JANNLB010000306.1:0-5794 GCA_031396605.1 Geobacter sp.
AATCTGAGGCTCCTGGAAAGGACGCTTGGCCCTTCCGGCTATCTGGTCATCAAGGCCAATGATGGCCGGGAAGCGTTCGACATAATCGGCAGCCGCAAGGTCGATCTGGTGCTCACCGATGTACTGATGCCGGGGGTCGACGGGTTTGAAACCTGCCGGCGGATCAAGGGGGATGAAAGATGCCGGCATATTCCCGTGATTATGATAACCGCTCTTGGCTCCAAGGCCGACCGCATCCGTGGGATCGAGGCCGGAGTGGACGACTTCCTTACCAAGCCTTTTGACCATGCCGAGGTTCTGGCAAGGGTGAAGATGCTTCTCAGAACTAAACAACTCGATGAAATGCTTGTCGATTCTTACAGCAACATCCAGGACCTGACATCGTTCGGCAGCCACATCATGACCTCCTTCCTCCCTGCGGGGTTTGACCTCATGACGCAGATTGACAGCCTCGCCAACCAGATCATCAGAAAGGACGCCGATGTCGCGGGGAGGCCGTCAACGGTACTGGTGCGCATTCTTACCGGTAATGCGTTTGCATGGCGCCGCTATGTTTATGATTCGGGAAGACTGGAGAGGAGCGGCATCGACCTGCGCACGCCACTTATCATTTCGGACAGGGACAGCAATTCCTGCTTCTGCAATAGTCCCATGTCGTTGCCCCAATTCAGGCCGCTTGTCGAAAGTCTCGCCACCATGGACGTCGCCGTCGAGAACATGACCTGCTATCTCAGCAATATGGTTTCTGTTTTTGCGCTCAATTACGGCAGGGAGGTGACACGGTTTGACGCCGCAGTGCTGGAGAGTCTTGCCATGCAGACCCAATTTTTCATGCACATGGCGATTCAGATCAGGGAGAACGATGATGCGTTCGCCTATACGGTGCACTCCCTCGCCAGGGCCTCGGAAGTCAATGACGAGGATACTGGCGACCACATCCTGAGGGTCGGCGAATACTGCGCCATTGTGGCGAAAAGACTCGGCCTTGAGGAACAGTTGGTAAATACTCTCAAGCTGCAGGCAGCGCTGCACGATGTCGGCAAGGTGCACACACCATCGGAAATACTGAAGAAGTCAGGTGGTCTCGACCCGGAAGAGTGGAATCTCATGAAACGTCATTCCGAGATGGGGGCCAAGATTATCGGCGACCATCCCAAGCTCGGCATCGCCCGGCAGATCGCGCTCTCCCACCATGAGAGATGGGATGGGAGCGGCTACCCGTTCGGGGATTCCGGAGAACGGATTCCTCTTGTGGGGAGAATAATGAATATTGCCGACCAATATGACGCCCTGAGGAATGCGAGGGTATACAAACCGCCTTTCGACCATGCCACGACGGTGAAAATCATCACCGAGGGGGACGGGAGGACCATGCCGCAACATTTCGACCCGCAGGTGTTGAAGACATTCGTGGAAATCGCACCTTTGTTTGAAGAGGTGTATGAAAAATTTGCTGAAGATTCCAGGATGACAGAGCGGGAAAACAGCAGCCTGACAGCTCCTAAAAACTGTTTTTAGTCGAAAAAGGATTTATCTATTATGAAATCCCGGCCATCCAAGCAGAAAATCCTGTATATCCGCGTCTTTGTCGTCGCGATTATGCTGACCATTGCCGTCGGCTGGATTCTCACCGGCTTCCTCGGCAGGGTTGCGGGAAAAGAACTCGATAATATGGTCGATCGGCATGCAAACCTTATTGTTTTCTTCCTTAAAGACAATCTGGATGATGTGGTAAATACCGCAAAGGCGGTGGGCCCATCAGATGCAATTGTTGCGGTCCTCTCTTCGGGTAGCCCCGCTGATCTGGAACGTGCGAACAAGCTGCTTGACCGCATCAAGAGCAGTTTTGAGATGTCCGTATGCTATCTTCTGGACAGAAACGGTATGACTGTTGCCTCGTCGAACAGAAATGAAGAGAATGGATTTGTCGGTAAATCCTTCGCATTCAGGCCTTATTTCAAAGGCGCGTTGGCGGGCCGGCTAACCAGGTATTTTGCCCTCGGCATCTCCAGCCACGAAAGAGGCTATTATGCGGCGGCGCCGGTTATCGACAGCGGTGGAAAAATTACAGGTGTCGTTGTCATCAAGAGGAACGTCGACTTTATCGGAGAGTACTTCAAGAAGTATACCCGCGCATTTCTGGTCAGTCCCGAGGGGATCATCTTCATATCCAGCAAGGAGGAGTTCCTTTTCAGGAGCTTATGGCCGGTTGATGAAAGGAAACATTCCGAACTGCTGGCATCGAAGCAGTTCGGGAACATCAGTTTCAATCCGCTGCTGGCGGCGGAGCCCCGGACGGGGGACGTATGTCAGGCTTGACAATGAGGAACTGTACGTAAAGCGTTTGCCGTTCGGCAGCGACGGCTGGACGCTCATATTCATGGAACCACCCGAGATAGTTTCAAACTACCGCTTGTTCGGCATCCTGCTCACCATCGTGTTTGGTCTCCTGTTGCTATTCTTCATCAATGTGCTGCTGCACAAAGACAAGTCGCTGGAGGCGGCCAGAGATCTACTCAAAGCCAAAGATGACTGGGAGCGGACGTTCGACGCGGTGCCGGACCTCATAGCGATCATTGATAATAACTGTAGCATACTACGCATGAACAGATCGATGGCGGACCGGCTGGGGATCAGCAAGGAGGAGGCGGTCGGCAGGAGTTGTTATGAACTGGTGCACGGCTCCCAGGTGCCGCCCTCCTCCTGCCCTCATCAAAGAATGCTTGACTCGGGGAAATCCGAATCAGGGTCCCTGTTTGAAAAGAATCTGAACGGCGATTTTATCGTCACCGCGGCTCCGATCCTGGCTGAAAACGGCACAATTGAGTCGTCCGTCCATGTGATGCACGACGTCACGGAAATGAAACGGCTCAGCGATGAAGTCTACAGGATTCGTAACCTGGAATCGATCGGCCTTCTGGCCGGAGGCCTGTCTCACGACTTCAACAACGTGCTGAACATTATTTACGGCAACATAACCTTTGCCAAGATGCTTGCCGAGGGCAACAGAGCCATTGCCGAGCCACTAACAGACGCGGAAGAAGCATGTGAGCGCGCCAGGGAACTCGGCATCCGTCTGCAGGCCTTTTCCCAGGTCAGCTCTCCGGTCAAGGAGCCGATAACGCTTCCCGCCATTATTGAGGATGCCGCAGGAACTCTATTCAATGGCTCACATATCTCACACACCTTGTCCGTGGCAATAGACGTCCTCCCGGTAGAAGCAGACCCACGACAAATCAGGCAGATGTTTGAAAATATACTGACCAATGCAAAAGAGGCCATGTCCGATGGCGGGACAGTCAAGATCGGCATTGAAAACTACGTAGTCGACGGCAATAAGGGGCTGCCCCTCGGATCAGGCCTCTATGTCCGCATTGAATTACAGGATGACGGCAAGGGTATCCCGGAGGAAAATCTTCCAAAAATCTTCGATCCGTATTTTTCGACCAAGGACACATACAGTCAAAGAGGGCTTGGGCTTGGGCTGTCGATATGCCACACCATCCTGAAGAGGCACGGCGGACTTATTTCCGTAGAATCCGAATTGGGGATTGGAACCAGAGTTACCATTTATCTACAGGCTTCCATGGAAGAGACAAAGCTTACACCCGAAGGGTGATCATAAAATGGCAAGCGAGATTTATACTATCCACATTGTGGACGATGAAAAGCCGAATCGATCCGCTGGTCACAAAGGGTGCAACTACCATTACGTCGAGGACGTGACCGAACTTATCCGATCCTGACCGACCGCATCGATATTGACCCCAGCGGCATTCCCTCGGCAAAGAATGATGCCGGTTCGCCCGGCTGCTGCAGGGCCAGGATGTAGAGCAGCGGCAGATAGTGCTCGTTGGTCGGGATCGAGAGCCGGGCCGCCTCGCCCAGGGCCGGGTAGGCCACCAGCCGGTCATGCTCGCCGGCCAGAATCAATTCCGCGGATTTATGGTCGAACTCCGTCGCCCAGGGATAGGGCTCACGAGCATCCCATTGCAACAGGCGCAGGTTGTGAACGATATTTCCGCTCCCGACGATCAGCACCCCTTCGCTGCGCAGCGGCGCCAGCTCTGCCCCCAGGTCGTAGTGGAAGCGGGGGTGCTGCGTCCTGTCGAGGCTTAGCTGTACGGTCGGGATGTCGGCATCGGGGTACATGCGCCGCAGCACCGACCAGGCGCCATGGTCCAGACCCCAGGAATAACCGTCGTCCAGCCGCACCGCAGTGGAGCTGACCAGCGACTTTATCCGCACGGCCAGCTCCGGCGAGCCGGGGGCCGGGTACTGCACCTGGTACAGTTCATCGGTAAAACCATAAAAATCATGGATCGTCTTCGGCTGCGTCATGGCGGTGACGAAGGTTCCCTCGGTTTCCCAGTGGGCAGAGATGCAAAGGATGGCCTTCGGTCGCGGAATCGAAGCAGCCGCCTCGCGCCAGGCTGCGGAGTAGACGTTCTCCTCTATGGCGTTCATCGGATTGCCGTGGCCGATGAAGAGGGTCGGCATGAGTGGTTTTGTTGTCATTTTGTTTCCTCGCATTGTTTGGGCTTCGACTCACATCGACTTCGCTCAGTACAAGCCGCTTAGCCAGCGGGGATCATTACTATTGCTGATTACTGTCTACCGGTTGCTGAGCGGAGTCGAAGCACCACACCGTCAGCTGTGCCACCGTATGCTGGAACTTGCGGCGTGTCTCGCGAATCACGAACGGCACGTCACGCGGCTCGCCGACCATGCGGAAGTGCGGCGCCAGCGCCTCCTTCAATCCATCCAGCGACCAGACCGGTTCGCCCGCATCGCGGTACCCCCCCAGCCATTCCTCTTTTTTTGTATACTCCTCCAGCCAGGTATAGGGTGAGGTCAGCACCAGCAGCCCGCCCGGATTCATCCGTTCGTGAATGGTCGTGAGGAACCGGCGCGGCGAGTAGAGGCGGTCGATCAGGTTGGCCGCCAGCACCAGATCGTAGCCGCTGAATTTTTCCGGCAGGTTACAGGCGTCGCCCTGGAAAAACTGCACCCGGTCGCGGATGCCTTCCAGCCCCAGCTCCGCCAGGGTAATCTCGTGAAACGAAACGATCTCCCCCTCTTCCGGAAGCGCGTAGCGGAGGGAGCCTTCAGCCTGCATCCGGGCGGCGAGTCTGAAAAAGCGGGTGGAAAAATCCAGCCCGGTCACTCGTGCAAAACCGCCGTGGGCCAACTCAAACGATGACCTTCCGAGGGCACAGCCCAGATCGAGGGCATGTCCCAATGTGCGTCCCTGCATCATTCCCAGGGAAATGCGTGCGCAGCTCTCCGGAAAATTGGCAACGTCGAAGTGTTGCGGGCCGTAGTGGGCATCGCAGTACTGGGCCGCCAGGGCATCACTTTCATACTGATCATCATGGATGACAATCGGTGCGGCGCTTTCCACATAGCGGAAACCGGCATGCTGGAAAAAGTGCCGCCGGAAGGCATACCGTGCATCCCGTGTTGCTTCGTTGCCGGTCGAAATCCAGGAGCCCCCCTTGATAAGGTTGTGGCGCGTGTCGAACGTCGGGGTGGAAAAATCATCGTACCAGGGGTGTATATCGAAGCCATGGAACGGGTAGATCGGAGTTTCGGTCCACTGCCAGACGTTGCCGAGTATGTCGAAGAAGTCGCCGTTTTTAAACCGGTCGATCGGGCAGGATGAGGCCCACCATTCAAGGTTGATGTTGCCCGGCGCCCTGTCCCAGTACGGCTGGTCGGGGATGGCGCAGATGTCCCGCAGCCGGTTCCATTCATCCTCGCCCGGCAGGCGGATCGGGGTGCCGGTTCCGGC
>JANNLB010000312.1:0-1858 GCA_031396605.1 Geobacter sp.
GCCCCAATGACAATCAGCGCCAGGAAATATTTCTGGACACGCAGAATCGGTTCATAGGCCTCAACCAGGGGATAGTTGGCCCCAATGATCCAGTCGTTCGTCTGAAGATGTTTGAAAGAGGCCAGTGAATTCAGTCCCCGCGAATTCACATTTTCGCCGGTACCCTCAAAGCCGTTCAGCGCCTTGTCCAGAAGCTTGTTAACTCCGGGAGGAGCGGCAAGCTGCATGATGCGCGACTTGTCCGGATGCATGGTCAGGGTCCGGTCGCTGGTAAATAAGTATAAATAGCCGGTTTTTGCAATTCGGGTGCGCGACAGCTCACCCAGAAAATTATCATTCAGCAGGTTCAGGCTCCCTCCCAGGATGGCGATCAGCTTCCCGCCCTTGTCCCGTACCGGCGCGGTAAACATGACGGCAGGTGCTCCGGGGGTGTGGGTCGAGAGGTAGGGTTCCGAGATGACCGGTAATCCGGAAGATATCGTTTTTTTGTAGAATTCCCTGAAAGAGATGTCCCGACCTCGCCGATTCGGGCGAAAGGGTGATTCAGCGATGATTCGTCCATCAGTTGAAATGAGGAACAGGCCGTTGTCAAAGAGACTATGGGTTCCGGGACGACTATCCAGAAACTGTTGCGCTGTTTCGCTATCAGATACTATTTCAGGGGTGATATTCCTGGAAACTTCGACGATGACCTTCTGGGAGAACAACAGCTTCTGGTCGATATTTTGCGTAACAACGGTCAGCAGGGTAAACTGCTGGGTCGCGATGGTCTGCTTAAGTTCCCGCTTGAAATAGAAAAAGGTCAGCGCTGCCAGCACGGCCTGAAACAGTATCAGGGAGACGCCGACCGTTACGGTCATCCTGAAGGTGATGCTGTGACGTCTGGATGGGTATAGCAACTTCATTAAAAGATCGTCTCCCCGAGGCGCGGTTTGGTGTTGTTCCGCTAAATGGAGGTCAGCAGCAAGTGCGGCTTGATATAAAGTCTAACCTATTTCAGCCCTAACACATCCTGCATGTCGTACAGACCCGGCTTCTGCAAGGTGACCCACTTGGCAGCCCGCACCGAACCGCGCGAGAACATGTCGCGGGTCATAGCCCGGTGGGAGATCTCGATGCGCTCGCCCTGGCCTATGAAGTAGACCGTGTGCTCGCCGATGATGTCGCCGCCGCGGACGGTCTGCATGCCGATCTCTTCCTTGGTCCGCTCGCCGCAGAGCCCCTCGCGGTGAAAGTTGGCCACCTGGTTGTAGTCGCGGCCCAGGGCCTCGGCCACCACCTCGCCCATGCGCACGGCAGTGCCGGAAGGGGCGTCCTTTTTCTTGTTGTGATGCAATTCAACGATCTCGACATCAAAGTCATCACCCAGGGTCTTGGCCACATCCTTGAGTACCTTGAGGCAGACATTGACCCCGACCGACATGTTGGGAGCCAACACCACCGGAATATCCCTGGCCAGTTCGGCGGCAAATGCACGTTCCTCGGGGGTGAAACCGGTCGAGCCGATCACGATCGACTTTCGCTTGAGTGCGCAGACCTCCAGGTTCTTCAGTGATACCTTGGGGGAGGTAAAATCGATCAACACGTCACAACCGGCCACCACGGCGTTCAGGTCGTCGGAGATATTCACTCCCAACGCACCGCAACCGGCGACCAAGCCGACATCCTGCCCGACCAGCGGATGACCGGGGCGTTCCAGCACGCCGGAAAGTACTACGCCGTCCGCTTCGTGAACCGAATTGATGATGCGTTGTCCCATGCGACCGGCAGCACCGCACACAGCTATCTTAACCATGTAATCCCCCGAAATATTCTCTGATTCTTATTCTTTATACGCCGTGGCAAACAGTTCGTCGGC
>JANNLB010000314.1:0-4724 GCA_031396605.1 Geobacter sp.
GGCTTTCACCAATCGCTATCAGCATCATGCAAATGGCATCAAGCTTGTCCAGTCCTTCATCGCCAGCAAGGAAATCATCAGGTGACTGAATCGTTGCAAACCGGCGTTCAATCCTTCTGACTGCTTCAAAGATCTGGCACAGGATCTCCCGTACCAGTGCGACATCAGACATAGATCGCCTCTTGATCAATGCGGCTTTTCAGAAACCCGTTCATCCGTTCACGGTAATGGACAATGTCTACATGCTCGTGCAGCGCCTCTTCGAGCGTTTCCTTGACATGCACGAGCCGGAACAGGTTCGGGTTCTTCATGCATACGACAACATCTACGTCACTCGTTTCCGCAGCCTGCCCACGGGCAACCGAGCCAAACAGTCCAAGAGCGGTGACACCATATTGTTCTTCAAATTCGCCTTTGAAACTGCGCAGTATTTCCAGTGCAGCATCCAGTTGGATCATATGGCTTCCTCGCTTTACTTCTTCCGATTAGCCTGCATCAGCGACCTGATCCGCAGCCGCAGTGAATTGATCTTGATGAAACCCTCGGCGTCGGCTTGATTGAAGACCTGATCCTTCTCGAAGGTGGCGAAATCGAGGTTGAAGAGCGAGTCGCTCTCAGACTTGCGGCCGACGGTGCGGCACAACCCCTTGTAGAGTTTGACGCGGGCCACGCCGTTGACACATTTCTGCGAGTCGTCGATCAGAACCTGCAGCATCTGGCGCTCGGGGGAGAACCAGTAGCCGGCGTAGATCTGTTTGGCATATTCGGGAATCAGTCCGTCGCGGATCCGCATGACTTCGCGATCCATGGTGATCTGCTCGACGGCCGAATGGGCCTCGCGCAGGATCGTGCCTCCGGGAGTCTCGTAGACGCCGCGCGACTTCATGCCGACTGAGCGGTTTTCCAGCAGATCCACCCGGCCGACGCCGTGCTGGCCGCCGATATAGTTGAGGTGCGCAAGAAGCTGGGCCGGGGTCATCTTTTCGCCGTCAACGGCCACGGCGTTGCCGTTTTTGAACTCGATCTCCACGTACTGCGGCTTGTTGGGCGCCTTCTCAGGCGATTTGGTCAGCACGTACATCTCTTCCGGCGCCTCGGCCCAGGTATCCTCCAGAATGCCACCTTCGAAGGAGATGTGCAGCAGGTTGCGGTCCGACGACCAGGGGCGCTTCTTGATGGTCGGAATCGGAATGTCGTTTTTCTTCGCGTATTCGATCAGCGCCTGGCGGCTGTTCAGATCCCACATCCTCCAGGGAGCGATCACCTTGATGGCCGGATTGAAGTGGTAGTAGGCCAACTCGAAACGGACCTGGTCGTTCCCCTTGCCGGTGGCGCCGTGGGAAACGGCATCGCACTTTTCCTTCGCGGCGATTTCCATCTGACGCTTGGCGATCAGAGGACGTGCGATAGAGGTGCCGAGCAGGTAATGCCCCTCATAAATGGCATTGGCGCGGAACATCGGGAACACGAAGTCGCGCACGAATTCTTCTTTCAGATCGTCGATGTAGACTTTGTCGGCGCCGGTTGCCAGGGCTTTCTCACGAACCGGATCAAGCTCTTCACCCTGTCCCAGATCGGCCGCAAAAGCGACCACCTTGCAGCCATACTCGTTTTTCAGCCATTTCAGAATGATGGAGGTGTCCAGACCGCCGGAATAGGCCAGAACGATCTTTTTGATTTCCTGTTTCTTTGCTTGTGCCATTTCTTTCTCCTTTAGCATGTAACCACAAGATTTACTTTATGAGAGTAGCCATTATTGCCTTCTGCACATGCAATCTATTCTCCGCCTCATCCCAGACAACGGAATTCTTCCCCTCGATGACCGAGTCGGAAATTTCCTCACCCCGGTGAGCCGGGAGGCAGTGCAGAACGATGCAGTCCGGCTGTGCCAGAGCAAGCAGGGCATCATCCAGACAGTAGCCGGCAAAAGCCTGCTCACGCTCTTTCTGCTCCGCTTCCTGCCCCATGCTGGCCCAGACGTCGGTGTTGATGACATCCGCCCCTCGCACCGCCACCCTCGGGTCGGTCGACAGCGATATCAGACCGGGAGCCTTGGCCTGCGCCCACTCCATGACTTTCCGGTCCGGCTCAAACCCGGCGGGACAGGACAGACGCAACTCAAAACCGAAGATCGCGGCCGCCTCGATCCAGGTGTTGGCCATGTTGTTGCCGTCACCTACCCAGGCGAACGCGAGTCCCTGATACCCCCCCTTATGCTCGATGACCGTCTGCAGATCGGCCATGATCTGGCAGGGGTGGAACAGGTCGGTCAGGCCGTTGATGACCGGAACATTCGAATATTTCGCAAATTCGTCCACGATCTCCTGGCCGAATGTCCGGATCATTACCCCGTCGCAATAACGGGACATGACACGGGCACTATCCTTGATCGGTTCACCGCGACCCATCTGGGAGGTGCCGGATGACATGAACAGGCCGTGACCGCCCAACTGAAAGAGTCCCACCTCAAAGGAAACCCTTGTGCGGGTGGACGCCTTCTCAAAAATCAGTGCCACGGTCTTGCCGTCCAGCAACCGATGCGGAATGCCACCCTTCTGCTTCCCCTTCAGGTCGGCGGCCAGTTCCAGCATTGCATCCAGCTCATCCTTCGTATAATCGTGCAGCGCCAGAAAATGTCGCGTCATCTATTTCTCCTGTACCTCGGCAAAAATGCCGTCGAGGATCGCAATCATCGCATCAATCTCCTGCCTGGTAACCACCAGCGGCGGCACAAAACGGAGCACCGTATCGTGGACCACATTCAAGAGCACGCCCCGCTCGTGGCCCTTCCTGACAATGTCCCCTGCCGGAATATCCAGGGCCATGCCGATCATCAGGCCTATGCCGCGCACCTCCCTGACAAACGGGTACTTCCGGCCAAGCGTTTCCAGCTCTCCGGTCAGGTATTCGCCGATCTCCTCGCAGCGGTTCAGCAGGCCATCCTCAAGAATTGTCCTGACCGTGGCGATAGCGGCAGCACAGACCAACGGGTTGCCGCCGAAGGTTGAACCGTGGGTGCCGGGAACAAATGCTGCGGCAAATTTATCCCTGGCCAGCATGGTGCCGATAGGAGCCCCGCCGGCCAACGCCTTTGCCAGGGTCATGATATCGGGGGTCACGCCGAAGTGCTCATAGGCAAAGAGGGTGCCGGTGCGCCCCATCCCGACCTGAACCTCGTCGAAGATCAGCAGCAGGCCGTGGCGGTCACAGATCTCCCTGACCTTCTGAAAATAACCGGGTGACGGCATGTTGACCCCGCCTTCGCCCTGGATCGGCTCCAGCATGACGGCACAGGTGGTGGAGGTTACCGCCGCTTCCAGCGCGACGACATCATTGAAAGGGACATGTTTGAAACCGTGCAGGAGAGGGTCGAAGAAGCGCTGCACCTTCTCCTGGCCGGTTGCCGAAACCGTGGCCATGGTGCGGCCGTGGAAGGAGTCGGTGGCGGTTATGATCTCGTAGCGTTCCGGACCGAACGTATCACGGCTGTATTTACGGGCCAGTTTGATGGCCGCTTCGTTGGCCTCGGCGCCGCTGTTGCAGAAGAATGCCTTATCGGCAAAGGAGTGATTGCAGAGCAGTTCCGCCAGTTCGATCTGCTGGGGGATCTGGTAGTAATTGGAGCAGTGGATCAACTCTGCGGCCTGTTTCTGGAGAGCAGCGACGACTTTCGGGTGGCAATGCCCCAGATTGTTGACCGCAACGCCCCCCAGAAAGTCAAGATATTCCCTGCCATCGGCGTCCCACAACCGGCACCCCTCTCCCCTGACAGGAACGATCGGATAGCGGCCATATGTCTTCATGATGTATTTATCTGACTTTTCAATCCATTGCTGTGAGTTCATATGGTAATCTCCGTGCCTATGCCGACGTCGGTAAATATCTCCAGCAGAACCGCATGCTCCATGCGGCCATCGATAATATGAGCCTTCTTGACTCCCTCTTTGAGTGCGTCAGCACAACAGATCACCTTGGGAATCATGCCGCCCGTGATGGCGTTCTCCTCAATCAGGCGGTGCAGATCGGCTACCGACAGGCTCGCCAGTAGCTTGCCACTGGTGTCCTTTACTCCGTTGATGTCGGTTAAAAGGATTAGTTTCTCGGCGTTGAGCGCCGCAGCCACCCTTCCAGCCACCAGGTCGGCATTGATGTTATAGCTCTCACCGTCAGGCCCGACGCCGATCGGCGCGATAACCGGAATATATTTTCCCTGTTCCAGCGTGGCAATCAGATCGGTGTTGACCTTGACCACATCCCCGACATAACCGATATCTACCATCTCGATCATGCCATCATCCCCCCTGACCTCCTGCAACAGTTTCCTGGCGAGCAGCAGGGTGCCGTCCTTGCCGGAGAGACCCACCGCACGGCCGCCATGCTGATTGAGATATCCCACAACCTCTTTATTGACCTGGCCCGCCAGCACCATCTCGACTACCTGCATCGTTTCGGAGTCGGTTACCCGCATGCCGCGTACGAACTCGGAGACAATACCATAGCGCTTCAATGTGTCATTGATCTGCGGACCGCCGCCATGCACGATCACGGTGTTGATTCCGAGCGACTTGAGCAGAACGACATCCAGTGCAAACGATTCCTTCAGCTTTTCGTCGGCCATGGCATGGCCGCCATACTTTATGACAAACGTTTTTCCGGAAAAACGCCGAATGTAAGGCAATGCCTCCATCAGCGTATTCGCTTTTTCGATTAACTGTTTCATAGTT
>JANNLB010000315.1:0-6560 GCA_031396605.1 Geobacter sp.
GATCCGCATCCCCAGAGTAATGCCGCCGTCGCAATAATTGCCGCAGTCCCAAGGGCCTTGCATGCCCTAGCCCTGATAAACAGGATAAGTGCGTTAACGCTCATCATTTTCCCCTTACCGGTGACAGACGATGCATTTATCATTATTGGCCCTGCCGTGACATTTGAAGCAACTGCCCGGGTCTATCTTGCCGTCGATCTTGTGCAGGGACAGGTAATCTCCGCGGTGGATCAGTTCGCGGTCCGGGCGGTTGCCGAGCTTGATCGATGGCTTGTTCTCCAGTTTACCGGCATGGCAATCGTTGCAGAAGGAGCCTTTATGGCAGGAGGCGCAGAGCTGTGCCTCCCTGGCCGCGTACAGGCGATGGTTTTTTATGAAATCCTGGGAATGAATGAATGACGCATAAGGTTTCATGGTACCCCTGATCTGGTCTTCATGACATTCGACGCATATCGGGCGGCCTTCTTCAAGTTCCATCATATGCCAGGCAGGCAGGGACGCTTCGTTGGAGAACAGGCTGCAGGCGGTTATTGTAAGAGCTGCCGCGGCCAGCATAAAAAGGATACAAAACCTGGGCCATCTCATTATTTTGCTCCTTTGCTTGTATAGGCATAATTGTAGGTTAGTTTCAGCACCCCCCTGAGATCATTGCTGAATTGGGGGTTCCGGCTGTAACTGATCTCTCCGGACAGGAGCAGATCCTGCAAGATTCGATAGCCGCTGGAGGCGATCAGTTCGAAGGCCTCTTTCCTGTTGAAGATGCTGTTCTTGTAAAAGTGGGCGATGGCATCGATGCTGGTGACATAGCGGCCGGAATCATAGAGGCTGTATCCGCGCACCTCATTGTAGGAGTTGAAGCTGTTCGCGCCGTCGCTGCGGTGGTAGGCGAGCCCGGAACGAAGCTTTTTATCCAGCAATGTCAACCTCGCGTCCACACCGTAGCGGTCTGAACTGCCGTTGTTGTCTGTGCTGACAAGGCTGGTACGGTTAAAGTGCCGGTAGTCGGACGTCACTTCCAATGGCGCGGTGATTGTCCAGCTTAAACCGCCGCCATACGACTTCACTTCGCCCCCGTTGTCCGGGTTGAACAGTGAACGGATATTGGAATGAGTGAAGTAGTTCTTGAAGCGCTGCTCGTTATAGATTGCGGATACCGAAAAGATCCCGGACGGCTTGAGTGCGAGGAGATAACTGTTTTCAGCTATTCCGTCGGTGGAGGCGTTGTAGAAGGTGTGACCGTTCAGTTCGATAATACGGTGGAGAGAAAGCCAGATGTCGCCCCCCACCAGTTGACGGGTATCCTTTGTATTGTCGGCAGTATTGATCGTGACGCCGCCTTCGTACAGGCCGGACACGCCCAGTTCCAGTTTCCCCTTCAGCCGGTAGCTTCCCCGACCGCCGGCTATGTAATCACCCTTGCTTTCTGTGTCCCGGTCGAGCTTGACCGGTGCGCCGCCAAACAAGGCCAGGGTAAAACCTTGCCGCAGATCGGCCCTGGCGCTGACGCCGTCGATCAGTTCCACGGCAACCCCTTCCCTGACAATGAACCTGCCGGCTTTGATCTCCGCATTCGCGGTGGGAAAACGATAATTCAAATAACCGTAGGCGAGGTCCCCGTCATTCGGCCCCTTACTGGTGCTTCTGGCGGCCAGGTCCAGCCTTTCCCAGCCAGAGAGGTGAAGCGACAGATTGCCGTCAGCAATCTTGTCCAAATCCGCCCTGAGAAACTGGGTAGCCGGGACCGCCGTCTGACTGGCAAAACCGGGAAATGCACGTTGTTCGAAGCGGAAAAGCGTGGTGGAGCTAAATCCCAAATCGGCCGCAGAGGCCAAAGCAGGGAGAAGCGATACAAACGCCAGCGACAGAAAATATCCAGTTTTCTTCATCTCCTACGCTCCTTGCCTAACCCTGATAAACAGAAATACATCTCACTTGTCATACGTGTAAGAGGGTAAAAATAACCTTTTTTGAATTTTATCCGGCAAATTCTGATTGTCAATGAGCGACACAAAAAAAACGGGCCGAAACTAAAAACCGCTCCTCAGAGCGGGTAAAGCCGGATTGATCTGAAATTGGCGATCCCCGCGTCTTGATTTCATTCCTGATTTGAACATGGAATTACTTCAACGGATAGTCCGACATCCTGACAAACCGGAAACCGAGCCTCTGCAGCTCCGGCACGGCCGCCATGACCCCCGCACCGGTACCCGCTTCCGGGTGATTCATATGCAGGAGGGCAATATCGCCGGGTGCGGCTTTCAGGAGTGCCGCCTTTACCTTTGCGGCATTCCAGGTCGCCCCGGCATCCCCCAGCAGGGAATAACCGGCGACCTCGTGCCCTAGTTCCTGAGATATCTGCACCGCAATCTCGTCATAATAGGCGGCGCCGGAACGATACAGCTTCGGACGCACTCCGCTGATCGCTTCAATTTTGCGGGCGTTTAACTCGATCTCCTCCACAACCTCACCGACATTCTTCGTGCCGGCAATACCGTATATCGACCGCCCGCTGATCGAGGCAGGTTTGTGCCGGATCCCGTGGTTAGCTATCTCAAAGAGCGGGTTGGCAGCCAGCTGCCTGAACAGCCCGGGGTTGGCATCAATCCAGCGGCCATTAATAAAGAGAGTTGCCGGTATCTGTTCGCGGACTAAAAACTCCATGAGCCGGGAATCAACTCCCTTCCCCCCGGCACTGCCGCATGCATCAAGCGTCAGGGCGACAACCATCTGGTCGGTATCCAGTCGCGTGCGCACACCCGGAATATTTTCACCCCAGCGGGCCGGTACGACACCGGCGTATCGGGCGGTGTTGAGTTGTTTCAGGCTTTCCACCGATGGTGGCGGCGAAGCGGCAAAACCGTGAGAGGCAACTGTTGTGGCGATGACGATAAGCGTTGCAAAAATTTTGTTCATAGAATATTTCCCAAGTCGGACAAGCCGGACCAAAAAAATGTTTCACGCGGAGACGCAGAGAGCACGGAGAAAGTCAAAAACAAAAGATTAATGGTTTAACCCAAAGACGTTAAGATTTTAATCCTGGTGTTCTCCGCGTCCTCTGCGTCTCCGCGTGAGGCTGGTTTCGCATTACATTCTGCTGCTCCACATTCTTCTGCATATTGAGCAAGGATGCAACCACAAAACATTCCAGCTTGACATGAAAAAATATAGCGGTAGTCTGTCACGACTCTGCACTGTATGCGGGAATCTTAAAATAATTACTGATTTACCGGGAGTACCAACGTGGCGCGACGCCTGCCAAAGATGCTGTATGCCGATCATAAGGGAAACATTTTCGACCACCCCGAACTCTGCATGGCCGGGATGAACGGCACCGTACCGACCCTGCCGGAGAATGTAGAACTGATACCGCTCCCCGAGGACAGCAAGCTTTTCACGATGCCGGGCATGCCCCCCATCGCGTGGGATTCTCGCAAGAAGTCCTTCACCACGGTCGATACCCTGCGGGAAGGAAAACGGAATCAGCGTATCCAGGCCGTTTCCGCCTTCATGGCGCCAGGTTATCTGCGCACCCTGCTTCCGGCGTGCGATTATTCACATAAGACCGAGCTGCTGCCGCTCTGGTCATATACCGCCGTAGGGTGGGACGAGGATCGTGACTGTTTTGTCGTTGCCGCAACCAAGGTAGACAACAACAGCAATTGGAATCCGGTCAATTACGATGATCGCACCCTCGACCCCCTGGTCAGGGAAATGTTGAAACAGATGCCGGATAACCGCCTGCTGGAACAGCTTTCACGCTGCGCGGTCGATTATCACTGCTTTGCCGCGAAAAACCTGTTCTATCGTCGTTGGGAAGCGCCGCTGCCGACCTCACCGGTCTGTAATTCGGCCTGTCTTGGTTGTATCAGCCTGCAGGCGTCGGAATGCTGCCCATCCAATCACGACCGGATCAGCTTCGTCCCGACACCCGAAGAGCTGTGCGAACTCGCCCTCCCCCACCTGGAACAGGCCGAGCAGTCGATAGTATCCTACGGCCAGGGGTGCGAGGGAGACCCGATTCTGCAGGCCGACACGATTGCAGAAGCGACCCTGCGTATGAAGAAAAAGACCTCACGCGGCACGATCAATTTCAACTCGAACGGTTCGATCCCCGACCGAGTGCAGCTGCTCTGCGACGCCGGGATGGATTCATTCCGCTTCTCGATGAATTCGGTACGCGAAGAACCCTACAATCGCTATTACCGACCCGGGGGCTACCTGTTCCGCGATGTGCTCCGTTCAGTAAATATCGCCAAACAGGCTGGCCGCTTCACTTCGATCAATTATCTGGTATCCCCCGGCGTATCGGATGCTCCGGAGGAGGTTGAGGCTCTGGTGAAATTTGTCGCCGAGACAGATATTGATATGATTCAGATGCGTAATCTTTCGATTGATCCGGAGTACTACAACCGCGAAATGAGGGTGCAGGAGAAGGGAATAGGCATATACCGGCTGCTGCAACGCCTGAAAAAAGAGTTCCCTCGCCTGCAGTTCGGCTATTACAACCGCACGAAAGAAAATTTTCATCCTCCAGATTTTGAGACCGGCTGGCCGATCAGAGATGCGATTATGTAGGGGCGACGCCGGTGGCTCGCCCTTCGACTTACTTCGACGTCGCTCAGTACAAGTAGCTCAGGGAACGGTTGGTGAGCGGAGTCGAACCATCGCGGCAATATGCCGCTCCTACTGACCCCCCACAAAATATTTCAGATACCCCTTGATTTTTGAAGGGGTGCTGTTTATATTCCGTCTGTTAGCACTCGGCAGCCACGAGTGCTAATTTAGACTTTACCACCACACCACACGAGGATAGAAAGGAGAAGTACAGATGAATTTACGACCACTTCAGGACCGCATTATCGTAAAGAGGGTAGAAGAAGAAACCAAAACCGCCGGGGGCCTTTTCATTCCGGAGACCGCTAAAGAGAAACCGCAGCGTGGTAAAATCGTAGCTGTCGGTAACGGCAAGAAAACTGAAGACGGCAAAGTTCTGCCGCTGGATGTAAAAGTCGGCGATGTCGTTCTGTTCGGTAAATATGCCGGAACCGAAGTAAAAGTTGATGGTGATGACCTCCTGATGATGCGCGAAGACGACATTTTGGCCGTTGTAGAATAATTTGCTGCAGGGGCGAATCTTGTACTCGCCCTGATGGTGTAGGATCACAAAACCGGGCGGACACAATTCGCCCCTACATTCCAAAAAAATACGGAGGAATACACGAATGGGTGCAAAGATTATCAAGTTTGACCAGGAAGGGCGCAACGCCATCCTGAAGGGCGTCAATATCCTCGCCGATACCGTAAAAGTTACCCTCGGACCTAAAGGGCGCAATGTTGTTATCGACAAATCCTATGGCGCACCGCTGATCACCAAAGACGGCGTGACCGTTGCCAAAGAGATCGAACTGGAAGACAAGTTTGAAAACATGGGCGCACAGCTGGTCAAGGAAGTTGCATCCAAAACTTCAGACGTTGCCGGCGACGGCACCACTACTGCAACCGTTCTGGCCCAGGCCATTTACAAGCAGGGTTCCAAACTGGTTGCTGCAGGACACAACCCGATGGAAATCAAGCGCGGCATCGACAAAGCTGTTGATGCGATTGTTGCCGAACTAAAGAAGATCTCCAAACCAATCAAGGACCACAAGGAAATCGCCCAGGTTGGCACCATTTCCGCCAACAACGACAAGACCATCGGCGATATCATTGCCGAAGCTATGGAAAAAGTCGGCAAGGAAGGCGTCATCACCGTGGAAGAAGCCAAGTCCATGGAAACAAGCCTTGAGACCGTTGAAGGGATGCAGTTTGACCGCGGCTACCTCTCCCCTTACTTTGTGACCGATCCTGAGCGCATGGAAGCTACTCTTGAAAACGCCATGATCCTGATCCACGACAAGAAAATTTCCAACATGAAGGATCTGCTTCCCGTTCTGGAGCTGACCGCCAAGTCCGGTCGTCCGCTGCTGATCATCGCCGAAGATATCGACGGCGAAGCTCTGGCAACCCTGGTAGTAAACAAACTGCGCGGCGTGCTGAACGTCTGTGCCGTCAAAGCCCCCGGCTTCGGCGACCGTCGCAAGGCGATGCTGGAAGATATCGCGGTATTGACCGGCGGACAGGTGATTTCGGAAGAAATCGGCAACAAGCTCGACCAGACCACTATGGATCTGCTTGGCACTGCCAAACGCATCACCATTGACAAGGACAACACGACCATCATCGATGGCGGCGGCAAGGAAGATGTCATTTCCGGTCGCGTCAAGATGATCCGCGCTCAGGTTGAAGAAACCTCCAGCGACTACGACAAGGAAAAACTTCAGGAACGTCTGGCCAAACTGGTTGGCGGAGTAGCTGTAATCAAAGTCGGCGCGGCAACCGAAGTTGAAATGAAAGAGAAAAAAGCCCGCGTAGAAGATGCACTGCACGCAACCCGTGCAGCTGTTGACGAGGGTATCGTCCCTGGAGGCGGCGTAGCATATATCCGTGCCATGACTGTCCTTGACAGCCTCAAACTGGTAACCGAGCAGCAGTTTGGCGTGAACGTGATCAAGGCTTCCCTT
>JANNLB010000058.1:0-4146 GCA_031396605.1 Geobacter sp.
CAGAAAAAGGCGGTCTCTCGCAGCCAGAAGTAGGTGCCTCTAGGCAAGAACGCAGAGGCCTGTACTGAGCGTAGTCGAAGTAAAGGCTAAAAGCTAAATCTTTTGGGGTAAACCAGAGGCTTAAATGCTTTTGGGGTTGAATCTCTCAGCTACCTCAGCGACTCTGCGAGAAACGGTTTGAAAGCTTTGAAAGGCTTTATCACGCGGAGGCGCAGAGTAACGCAGAGAAAGTCAAATCAAAAGATCATGGTTTAACCCCAAAGACTTTAAGCTTTTAATCCTGGTTCTCTCAGCGTCCTCTGCGGCTCTGCGAGAAATGGTTTGTGAAGAGTCTTGGGGGACGCTGCTTGTTATTTTTCTATTGCCTCATTTTCAGACTATTGATCCTGCAAAGGGAATTCTGGGTAGGAAAATATGATGGAGGAAAATATGATGGTGTCAGGCCTACACATTTGACAAGACGATATACTTTGCTAAACTTTGGCCTATCTCCCGCAGTAATCAAAGGAGCATATCCATGGGTCGTCCTTTACGAATTGCATATCCTGGTGCGCATTATCATGTGACAGCGAGGGGAAATGAACAAAAGGATGTTTTCAAAAGCCAGAGGGACAGAGAGCAGTTTCTTTCTTACCTGGAATCCGCAGTTGTCAGGTACGGGGCTGTCATCCATGCCTTTTGTCTGATGAGCAACCACTATCACCTGCTGCTGGAAACACCCTCCGGCAACCTGTCGCAGATTATGCAGCATGTTAATGGGGCATATACCAACTACTTCAACACCAAACGCAAAAGATCCGGCCATCTTTTTCAGGGTCGTTTCAAGGCAATACTTGTCGAAGCGGATGAATATCTCCGAGAGCTTTCCCGCTACATCCACCTTAATCCGGTCAGGGCAGGTATGGTGGCCCGACCTGAAGAGTACCGTTGGTCGAGTTATGCTGCTTATATTGGTGAAAGAAAAGGGCCGGAGTGGCTGACAACCGCTCTGATCTGGGGTTATTTCGGGACGGGACAGATTGTTCAGAAAGAGTATCAGAAATTTGTTGAAGAATTGATCCTCTGCGCATACGAAAACCCGCTGAACAAGGCGTTGGCGGCGACCATCCTCGGGCGTCCGGAATTTGTCGATGAGATCAAAGCCAGCCATATTGACAATAAAGGTGTGGATCGAGATGTCCCGGCCGTAAAGAAGCTCAAAAATCGACCTTCACTCGATACGATCATTCAAACGGTGCATTCTGCTTTTGATAAAGAAAGTCTATCAAGGCAGGCCAGCATCTATTTGTGTCATAAATATAGCGGTGCCACATTGAAGGAACTCGGAGGTCGTTTCCATATGGGGGAGTCTGCTGTCTCACAGGCGCGTCGCCGGTTTGGGCAATTGTTGGTAGAGGATAGGGTTCTGTATAACGCCGTTGAAAAATTGGAAGAAATGCTGCTTTTGTCAAGAGTGTAGGCCTGAACACTATTGATGTACTCCTATTGATGTACTCTATTGATGCACTATTGATGCAGTTTGTAATTAAGTATTTGCATAACAAATTGATATTCACTACAATACGTACATGATTAACGAGCAGACGCTATATTTGACCGGGGCCGCCAGAAGCTTTATTGATGCAAAGCTTGCCCGTGGTATCGTTTCCTTTTCACTCTCTGAGCTGACCACCAGGACAGGACTTTCGGTAGTTGCGGCAAAAAATCAGCTGTTACGCCTGAAAGATACAGTTACCAGAGTTTCCCCAAGGCAGCAGTACTTTCTGATTATCCAGCCGGCGCATCGCATCATCGGTGCGCCACCTGTCGAATGGTGGCTTGATGATTATTTTACCTGGCTGGGTCATACGTACTATATCGCACTGCAATCGGCAGCAGGCACATTCGGTTCGAACCAACAAGCCATTCAGGAAACGCAGGTCATCACGGATATTCCGCGTCGCGAGATGGTCATCGGCCGGATAAGGCTGCGCTTCTTCGTGAAGTCCGGCATCGATAAGACTCTTACGCAGCAGCTTACAGGCGCATATGCCCCGCTTGTAGTGAGCACACCTGAATCAACGGCGTTTGACCTCGTCCGCTACGCACACGAGATTGGCGGAATCGAGCGTGCTGCTGAAACCATTACTCCCATGCTCCCGCTTATCAAGGCAAAAGAACTGAGGTGTGTCCTGGATGCGGAGAATGAAATCGCGACAGCGCAGCGCCTTGGTTTCGTTCTGGAAGCGCTTGGTGCGGCTGGTCTTGCAAAAACAATTCGAGACTGGTTACCGAAAGCCATTCAAAGGGTGCCGATTTCAACGCGTCTTGGTAGTGACTCATCAGCGCCAATTAGCCGTGAATGGGGCATCATCAATAATTCCGGGAGCTTTTTATGATTATTCCGCTCACCCGCCGTGATATTATTGCGCACCAGTCAGAGGTCCCCTGGCCAAACCAGAGGCAGGTCGAGCAGGATCTGCTCCTGTGCCGCGCCATGACCGCGCTGTTTAATGATGCTTTTCTTGCAACGCAGATTGCCATGCGCGGCGGCACGTTGCTGCATAAGGTGCATCTTGCGCCGGCGTCCAGATATAGCGAAGATATCGACCTTGTTGTCATTGGGAATCGTCCTGATGAGCACATTAGCAAGGCTATTAAACGCGTATTGCTTGACGTGCTGGGCAGACCATCCAATTCGGCATGGGAGGCCGTGAAGCTGGCCGTAAGGAATGCGGTGAAGCCGTCACGGGTTCTTCGGGTAACGTACCAGGTGCCATCTATCGCAGATCCGGGGGGTATGCCACTTGAGATTGTTGTCGAGGCCAATACAACAGAGAGAACATCATATCGCCCCGTTGCCAGGCTGCCATTCAGTTATCCGTTCCGTAATCAAAATGCTTCTGTCACTCTCAATGGGTTTGAAATCCACGAGATGCTTGGCACGAAGATGCGCGCTTTGTTCCAACGCAAGCGAGGCAGGGATCTATTCGATCTTTTCTGGGCACTGACGGAATCGCAATTTCCCGTTAATCCGGCAGAGATCATTGAGTCATTCCAATATTACATGCAGCAAGAGGGAACCGTTGCCTTGCGCGACGAGTTTGTTGGTATTTTGAAGAGTCATTTACGTGATCGCGGTTTCCTTACTGATATGAATGCTCTGTTACGGACGGGGATAGTTTACAATCCATTGGCTGCCGGCGATTATGTAATCAATAATCTACTGAATCTGCTGCCGGAATAAGCCAATGAAACTTCATGTCGGATATCCCAACCTGCGAGTGGCTGGCACCTTCTCCCCGCCCTATAAACCCGAATTCAGCCCGACAGATCTGGACGAGATGATTTCCGCCATCAATGCCGCCCGGCCGGATGTGCTCTGGGTCGGCATGACCGCCCCCAAGTAGGAGAAGTGGATCCATCAGAACCGCCACCGGCTGCAGGTCAAGTTCATCGGCGCCGTTGGCGCGGTGTTCGACTTCTACACCGGCCGGGTGATACGTTCGCATCTCATCTTCCAGAAACTAGGTCTTGAATGGCTCCCCCGCCTGCTGCAGGAACCGCGACGACTGTGGCGAAGAATGTTCATCTCGGCACCACTGTTTGTGGTTGATGTGGTGAGAAAAAAATGGAGATTATGAATTCTGAATTTTGAATTAATCTTATGTTTATTGCTGAGTAAGGAGTCATATGCCCTCCATCCCGCTTTTGAGTCCTGATTTTCAAAGAGCCGTACGTATTTTTGTAACAGTTACGGCAACAATTCTTCTTCCCCTCTCCTCCCCCTTCTCCAACAGCGCCCAAGCCGACCAGCCCACTGCTCTGTCACTGCAGGGTTTCTCCGGCATCCTCAACACGCCGACCGGCCATGTCCAGGCTGAGGGGAGCGTCAATGCCCTCTTCAGCAACCAGAGGGAGCTCTATCCCGACAAGAAATTTCCGCCCTGGCAGAATAATTACCTCTTTTCCGTCGGGATGTTCCGCTTCGCCGAGATCGGCGGACGACTGACTACCCCTAACGGAACCGGAGGGGGTGATGACAGTGAAATCTCGGCCAATGTCAAAATATCCAGCGCCCCGTTTACCGCAGGTCTCCCGTTCTCACCGGCTTTTGCCATCGGGCAGCAGGATCTTGGTGGCGGAGCTGGAGCACACAAATTCCGC
>JANNLB010000289.1:0-14445 GCA_031396605.1 Geobacter sp.
CTCCCCGGATTGCAGCTAAAGCCACTTTTGCTTTGAATTCGGAAGTGCGTTTGGTTCTCATGCTTGCCATCATAGATTACCTCCGTAATCATGGGCAAACCAAACTTAACTTTCTGTCCGAAAAACCGTAAGCATTATAGACCCCGAGGCACTGCTGGATCGGGCCTTCGGCATGTTCTATGATGACCCGCTGGAAGTAAAAATATGGTTCTCCTCCAACCAAGCCCGTTACATCCGCGAGCGGCAATGGGCGCAAGAACAAAAAATCACCAAACGCAAGGACGGTTCAATTGTGCTCTGGATGAAAACATCCGGCTGGTGGGACGTGAAGAAGTGGGTGCTGTCGTTCGGAAAGGATGCTGCGGTGCTGGAACCGGTGGAGATGAGAGAAGAAATTAGAGCGGAGTTTCCAGCAGCATTAGAGAGCTATTAAAGATCTGTATCGCTGATTTCACTTCGCCCTCATTCCTGACTTTTCTCGTAAATTTCGGCAAAATCATCCTTGATTTCGTCAAATGCCGTCAGAACCTTTGGGTCAAAATGCTGCGGCGAAGTACGGCCATCGCCACTCAGGATGATGTCGCAGGTTTTGGCGTGGTCAAAAACCGACTTGTAGACCCGGCGGCTTCGCAGGGCATCATATTGGTCAACCAGCATGACAATCCGCCCCTCCAAAGGTGCTTCCTCCCCCTTCAAACCGGCCGGATAACCGGTGCCGTCCCAGTGTTCATGGTGCGTGGCAGCAATAACTGCTCCCATCTTGAGCAAGCTGTGTGGAGACCCTCTCAAAATACGCTCGCCGATAGTCGTGTGCTGCTTGATGACTTCATATTCTTCTGCCGTCAGGGAGCCCGGCTTCAGCAGAATAGAGTCAGGGACACCGATCTTGCCGACGTCATGCATGGCGCTGGCCACCGAAATATCGTTCACAAAATTGTCATCCATGTTCAAATGTAGAGCGAGGCGGTTGGCATACATGCCGACCCGCAAAATATGCAGACCAGTGTCCCCATCACGAAGCTCGGCAGCGGCCGTCAGTCGTTCAATGATTTCCCGGCTCATGAGTGTTATTTCATTCAACGCCGCATTGAGTTCGGCAGTTCTGGTTGCGACCATGCGCTCGAGCTCTGCCTTGTAGTTTTTTTCAATCTGGGTAAGGCGTTTGAAATTGACCCCTTTTTTGACGGTATGGATCAGATAGAGGGGGCGATACGGCTTGATGATGAAGTCAAAAGCGCCTTTCTGGATGGCCTGAACCGCTACATCCAGATCAGCATAGGCGGTCATCAGAACGACCGGCGTTTCCCGATCCAGAAAGCGGATTTTCTCAAGCAGTTCAAGTCCGTTCATGATCGGCATATTGATGTCTGTCAGAACCAGATCGACCGGTTCCATAATAAATTGCTTAATGGCGTCCTTGCCGCTCGAAAATGAACAGACGTTGAAACCGTATTCGATTAGTAGAGCCGTGACGCTTTCCAGTACGAATCGATCGTCATCCACCACAAAAATTTTCCCCGAAACATCAGCGCCCATCGTCCAGCACCTCCCGAATTTTCATGAGCAGTTCCTTGGGAGTGAACGGCTTGGCCAGGTAATTCATTCCGTGCTCCAGACGTCCCTGATCGATAATCACGTCTTTTCCATATCCGCTGCTGAATAAAATTTTCATCGCCGGGTCAATTCCTTTCACAGCATCGTAAACCTCGCGCCCATTCAACTTCGGCATGATTACATCCAGAATAATCAAGTCTATACGATCAAGATTATCCTTGAATATTTCCAGCGCTTCCTGACCATCCACGGCCTCCAGGACAGAATAGCCGAACTCTTGCAGTATCTCTTTTACAAGAGCACGGGCGGCATCATCGTCTTCCGCCACCAGAATTACATCAGCTCCCATCTCCGGCAGGCCGCCATCACGAATGGTCTTTTCCTCAACGCATGCTGAATCAGGCAGGAGCGGCAGATACACGTGAAATGTGGTGCCGGTTCCGATCGAACTGTGGCAGGTTATATACCCGTTATGCTTTTTTATGATGCCATATACGATCGAAAGGCCCAGACCGGTTCCCTTGCCGATCCCTTTAGTCGTGTAAAACGGTTCAAAGACATGCTTGACAATTTCGTCTCCGATCCCTTCACCGTTGTCGGCAAAGGTCAGCATGGCATAATCTCCCGGCTTCCCGAAACCTCTCGCCAGTACGAATTCGGAATCCATGCTGATCGCCTCGGCAGTAATTGCAATAGCCCCCCCCTTCGGCAGGGCATCACGGGCGTTGGTGGCCAGATTCATCAGCACCTGCTCGATCTGAACGCTGTCGGCCATAACCGGCAGTCCGTGAGATGAAATATTGATTTCCAGATTGATATCTGCGCTTATCAATCGCAGCAGCAGTTGATGCACACGATCCAGAATCTCGTTAAGGTCGACGACTACCGGATTTGTGGCCTGTTTACGGCTGAAGGCCAGGAGCCCCTGGGTCAGACTAGCTCCCCGTTCGGCGGTCGCGGTGATCTGTTCGGCGCTCTTCTTCAACTGACTGTTATCAGGGAGCTTGAGCTGCATTATGCTTGAATAGCCGATGATGGCGGTCAAAATGTTGTTGAAATCGTGAGCGATCCCGCCCGCCAGCTGCCCGATGGCCTCCATCTTCTGGGAATGGCGCAGCTGGCTCTCCAGCTGCTTGCGCTCGGAAATATCCTCCTTTATCGCAATGAAGTGGGTGATGCAGTGGCTGCTGTCCCGGATAGGCGAGATGTATGCCTGTTCCCAGTACAATTCACCATTCCTGTTGCGGTTGTGAAACTCACCGCGCCATTCCCCCCCTGCAAGAATAGTATCCCACAGCTGCCGGTACTCTTCAGCACTGGTCTCCCCGGATTTGAGAATTCGAGGATTAAGACCGATAGCCTCTTCCGGCCTGTAACCGGTCATTTCGGTAAAATGAGGGTTGACATACTCTATGGTACCGGCAGTGTCTGTGATAATGATCGTCACCGGGCTCTGCTCTACCGCCACAGAAAGCTTGCGCAGGTTCGCCTCGGCCCGGATCCTTTCGGCAAGTTCCCTCTGGGATTCATCATTGAGACGGGCATTTTCCAGGGCTAGTGATGCCAGTTCGCCGAACTGGACCAATAGTTCCAGTTGTTCATCGCTGAGCAGGATCCCTTCATCGACAAAAGCAACACCGAGAACGCCTACAATCTCCTCCCCGGACTTGAGCGGCACACCCGCCATGGCCTTCAGTACATCCCTGCCCGGATCAGTCAGTCGACCTTCCCAACAGCTGTAATCATCGATGTGAAACAGTTTTCCCGTAATCCAGATAAGCCCCGCAATACCCTGTCCAGGCCTGATCGGATAATGGTGAAGGTGATTATAAATACCGCTCTGGTACACCATTTCCATTTCGGTTCCTGCAGTATTTTTCAGATAAACATAGCAGTGCTCCGTACCGAGCAGACGGCCGGCGCGGGTAACAATGGCCTGTAGCAGACCTGCCACGTCCAGCCGGCTGATCAACCCCAATGTTGTTTCGTGCAGCGCCTGCAGGTACTGGTTCTGGCGATGGAGCTGTTCATCGGCACGCTCATGTTTTTCAAGATCCCCCTCAAACCTGCTCCGCTGAAGATCACTCTCACGCACGAGGTGATTGAATGCCTGCCCCAACGTTGCAACCTCATCATCTCCCTGAGTCTGGAATATGCGCGCCGTGCCGCTCTTCGTCGGTAATTCTTCTACATGGCGGGTAAGTTTGATGATCGGATGAGTAATTTTATCCAGGTAGCGCCGCATGAACCAGAACAGTGCCAAAGAAAAGAGCGGCAGGAACATCAAAAAAATAGTTCTGATTTTATTGGCCGATGCAAAAGCTTCAGCCATAGGATAATTGGCGCCCAGAATCCAGTTCTTTGTCTTGAGATGTTTGAACGATGTCAAGGCATTCAAACCACGGGAGTTGACCGTTTCTCCTGTGCCCTCGAATCCTTCTATGGCGCTATCCAGAAGTTTGTTAGCGCCGACCGGGACATCCTGCTTCATGATGCGATCCGGATCAGGGTGCGCAATCATCATACGATTTGTGTCAAAGAGAAACGTGTAGCCGGTTTTGCCGATCTTCCGGGATCGAATATTTCCCAAAAAATTGGTCTGCATAAGGTCGAAGCTGCCGCCAAGAACGGCCAGCACGTTCCCGTCGACATCAAAAATCGGGGCTGTCAGCATGATAGCGGGGTGATGGTGACTTTGTGATGAAACATATGGGTCGGAGATATGGGGCGCTTTTGTGGCAAAGGTTATTTTAAGGTAGTCACGATATGAAAAATCCTTCCCGTAACGAGAGACCCCCAACGGCAGTTCGGCAACAATGCGGCCTTGATGGTCAAAAAGAAACAGGCCGTTGTCAAACAGGCTCGTAAATTCCGTCCGCTCCAGCAGAAATGCAAGCGCTTCATCGGGATTGGAGATCTGTTCCGGGGTGAGTTTGTTGGCAAAGGCAAGCAGTGGTTTTTGGGTGGACAGGAGCTGCCGGTCGATTTCGTCAGCCAGGATGGATACAACCTGGAACTGTTGGCCGGATATCGATTCCTTTATGTAGAGTTGCAGGGAATGATGAACCAGATAGAGAAGGCAGCCCAGCACAAAAGTTGTGACCATTGGAAAAAGCAGGGTAACTTTTGTTTTCAGGGAAAATTGAGGCATGCAATCACCCATGACCTGCACGGAAGGTATCAAACGTGGCCGGGACGATACCACAGTTTGATCGAGTTGTTTATCTCAAATTTGGAGGACTCAAAAAAATCATTAAAGTCAGTTGTATGACCGGTTTTCAAAAGTATTGACGAATATTTCAGTCAACTTTTCTTTGGACAACCGCCAGTCCATACAGTACTATGACGAAATTTAACGGGCACAAAGAGGGGCATTTAATTGGACAAGCTTATCATAAAAGGCGGAAAAAAACTTACAGGCGACATAACGGTCAGCGGTTCCAAGAACGCCTCACTCCCTATTTTTGTCGCGACGATTTTGGCCCCGGGAATTAACCAGATCAGCAATGTACCGTTTCTGCGTGACATCAACACCACCATCAAGGTACTGGAGTCACTTGGTGGCCAGGTCGAAGGCAACGGTAATATCGTCAGAATCGATACGACCAACATCACCAGCCATGAAGCGACCTATGATCTCGTCAAAACCATGCGGGCTTCAGTACTGGTTCTTGGACCGCTTCTAGCTCGTTTCGGCAAGGCACGGGTCTCACTGCCGGGCGGCTGCGCCATCGGGGCGCGCCCGATCAACCTGCACCTGAAGGGACTGCAGGCGCTTGGTGCTGAAATAACGCTTGAACATGGCTATGTCGAAGCAAAGTGCCGACGCCTCAAGGGTGCCCGCATCAACTTCGACATCTCGACCGTCGGCGGCACAGAACATCTGATGATGGCTGCCGCAACCGCCAAGGGTGAAACCTTGTTGGAAAACGCCGCTCGCGAGCCGGAAATAGTTGATCTGGCACAGTATCTGAACCGCATGGGTGCCAGGATCGAGGGAGCCGGCACCGACACTATCCGGATTCAGGGCGTCTCCGAGCTTGTCGCTGTCAATTATGAGGTCATGCCGGACCGGATCGAGGCCGGCACGTTTATGATCGCGGCTGCCATGACCGGCGGTGACATCCGTATCCACCGCATGAAGCTTGAACATCTTGATGCTCTGTCGTTCAAGATGCAGGACGCGGGGATTGAAATTACCAGCCGCGATGGCGTGGTACGGGTCAAAGGGCCGAAACGGGTCAAGAGCGTCAACATCAAGACCCGCCCCTACCCAGGCTTTCCGACCGACATGCAGGCCCAGTTTATGGCCATGATGTGTGTGGCGGAGGGGGCAAGCGTCATCTCGGAAAATATCTTTGAAAACCGCTTCATGCACGTATCCGAGTTGCAGCGTTTTGGCGCCGACATCACGGTTGAAGGGAGTACGGCAACGGTCAAGGGGGTCAAAAAGCTTTCCGGAGCGCCGGTCATGGCCACCGACCTGCGGGCCTCGGCCTCGCTGATCCTGGCCGGTCTTGCCGCGGAAGGCACTACCGAAGTCACCCGTATTTACCATCTGGACCGTGGTTATGAGTCGATCGAGAAGAAGTTTGCCGCCCTGGGTGCGGACATCCAAAGGGTAAAAGAATGAGTGGCTGGATTACCATTGCGATCCCGAAGGGGCGGATCCTGGAAGAATCGGTTGAACTGTTCAGCCGGATCGGCATCGACTGCCGCGAACTCCTCTCCGATTCCCGCAAGCTGATCTTCGAAAATCAGGAGCAGCGGATACGCTACATGATTGTACGGGCAACCGACGTTCCGACCTATGTGGAATACGGCAGCGCCGACCTCGGTATTGTGGGCAAAGACACGCTGATGGAACAGTGCAAAGATGTCTATGAGCCGCTCGACCTGAAATTCGGCTACTGCCGCATGATGGTGGCCGAGCCGGCAGACCGGACGAATACAGATGACCTCTCCAACTGGTCGCATATTCGCATCGCGACCAAATACCCCCATGTGACGGAAAACTATTTTGCCGCCAAAGGGGTGCAGGTCGAGATCATAAAGCTCTACGGTTCGATCGAGCTGGCGCCGCTGGTCGGCCTCTCCGACCGGATTGTCGATCTGGTTTCAACCGGCGAGACGATGCGTCAGAACGGCCTCGTTGAGGTTGAAACCATCGCCGAGATTACAACACGGCTGATCGTCAACCGTGCCAGCCTGAAAACAAAAAACGACCGTATATCTAATATCATACAGGGATTGGAGCGGGTGCTCCAGTCGCTCTGAGCAAGGAAGAATATGCTTTTTATCGACATTAATGATGCCGGTTTCGCTCAAAAGTTCGACGCCATTCTTTCGCGCGGAGAAGAGAGCGGGCGTGAAGTTGAACAGACCGTGCGTGACATCATCGCCGATGTCCGCCTGCGCGGTGATGCCGCGGTGCTGGAACTGACCCGCCGTTTCGACCGTTTGGAAGCTGCCTCAATCGCCGAACTGGAGGTCTCCGCTGCGGAGATCGAGGCTGCCTTTGCCAAGGTTTCAGAAGATGAGATTGCCTCACTCCGGTTGGCGGTCAAGCGGGTTACCAGCTTCCACGAAAAACAGAAACAGCAGACCTGGATCTCCACCGAAGAGCCCGACATCATGCTGGGGCAGAAGGTTACGCCTCTGTCACTGGTCGGCATCTACGTTCCTGGCGGAAAGGCCAGTTACCCGAGCAGTGTCATTATGAACGCCGTACCGGCCCGCGTGGCCGGGGTCGGCGAAATCATCATGGTAGCGCCCTCACCCGGTGGCAAGATCAGTCCCCATGTACTGGTGGCTGCAAGCCTCTCCGGCGTCCACCGCATCTTCAGAATAGGCGGAGCACAGGCTGTTGCGGCTCTGGCATACGGAACGGCAACAATTCCGCGGGTTGACAAGATCACCGGGCCGGGCAACATCTACGTTGCCACCGCCAAGAAGCTGGTGTTCGGGCAGGTCGATATCGACATGATCGCCGGGCCGAGCGAAATTCTGGTGATCAACGACGGCAGCGGCAACCCGGCTCACATTGCCGCCGACCTGCTCTCTCAGGCGGAGCATGATGAACTTGCGTCCTCGATCCTGATAACGACCGACCGGCCTTTTGCCGAAAAAGTGGCGGCAGAAGTAGAACAGCAGCTGGTAAAGTTATCTCGTGAAACGATCGCCCGCGCTTCCTGGGAAAAGTATGGGGCGATCATTGTCGCCGATACGCTGGACGAGGTGATCGCTTTTTCCAACCGCATTGCGCCGGAGCATCTGGAACTGGCGGTGGCTGACCCGTTTGCGATTTTGTCGCAGATCACCAACGCAGGCGCGATCTTCATGGGACACTGGACTCCCGAGGCGGCCGGAGATTATCTGGCTGGCCCCAATCACACCCTGCCGACCGGCGGCACGTCCCGTTTCTTCTCCCCACTCTCGGTAGATGACTTCGTAAAAAAATCCTCGATCGTCTATTTTTCAAAAAGCGGACTGCAGCGACTGGGCGCCGACATCGTCAGAATCGCCGAACTGGAAGGGCTGGAAGCACACGGTAGGTCGGTTTCCGTGCGGCTTTAAATGGTAAAAATGTACCCATGAAGTGACACATGACAACCTTGTCCATGAAAAGTGAATTATTGTGCCATCTTAACAGGTTGACGACCGCAATGAAGTGCCAGGTGCTGCAATTTGCCCGAGCCTTGGAAATGACAACACATTCCGGTGTTCCAGGGTCGAGCCTGATCTCTTTTGCCGACTGCATCCCTCCGGATGATCCGGGTGTCATTGCGCAGGCCGTGGAAGAGGTTCACGTGGAAGCTTGACGTGCAAGTTCTCTATCTGTTAAAAGAAATGATCTGAAATCAGAGAATCATTCAAGTAAGGGATGGACGTCGATGTCGCATATTACAATTGATGAAACGCGCTGCAAGGGGTGCGGACTCTGCACCATAGCCTGCCCGAAGAAACTGGTCGCTATGAGTGATGACCCGAATAGTATGGGGTTCACAGTAGCGGTTTTTTCGGGTCCAGAACAATGTACCGGCTGCGCGTTGTGCGGAGAGATGTGCCCTGATGTCGCCATAACGGTTTTTAAGGAGTGACGTCGATGCAAACGGCCCCACTTGAAAAAATATTTGTCAAAGGGAACGAAGCGGTAGCGATGGGTGCCATTGAGGCCGGTTGTCGCTGCTATTTCGGTTATCCGATCACGCCGCAAAGTGATATTCCGGAATATCTGTCACGTGAACTCCCGCTGCTTGGCGGCGAATTCATTCAGGCCGAGAGCGAGATTGGCGCCATTAACATGCTGCTGGGGGCTTCGGCCACCGGAGCACGTGCAATGACCTCATCCTCAGGTCCCGGCATCTCCCTCAAGCAGGAGGGAATTTCGTTCATGGCCGGTTCGGAACTCCCCGGCGTCATTGTTGATATCATGCGAGCCGGGCCGGGTCTGGGAGGTATCGATGCCTCTCAGGCGGATTATTGGCAGGCGACGCGTGGCGGCGGGCATGGCGGCTATCGGATTATCGTGCTGGCTCCGGCCTCGGTGCAGGAGATGTACGACCTGACCATGCTGGCTTTTGACCTGTCCGACATCTATCGTATGCCGGCCATGGTTCTGGCTGATTCCGTTATCGGTCAGATGAAGGAGTCGGTGACTCCCAACCCCCGTCCGCAAACGGTACTGCCGCCCAAGGAATGGGTGGTGCGAGGACGAGAGGCCGGAGAACCGCAAAACGTTGTCAAGTCGCTGTATCTGGGTGATGGCGAGATGGAGGCGTTTCACTGGAAGATGCTGGCCCGCTATCAGGAGCTGGCTGACAGCGAGAGCCGCTGGGAAGAGGTGCAGACGTCCGATGCTGAGCTGATAGTGACTGCATTCGGTTCCACGTCACGGATCGCCAAGACCGCGATTGCCATGGCCCGTGAAGTTGGCATGAAGGTTGGGCTGATGCGGCCGATTACGCTGTTTCCGTTCCCCAAAAAAACGTACGCGGCACTTTCCGAACGATGTAAGCATTTTCTGGTCATTGAACTCTCCACCGGCCAGATGATCGACGACGTGCGCCTTTCCGTCGCACGCGATGCCGACGTCGACTTCTATGGCCGTCCACCGGGAGCAGGGTCATTGCCGACTCCTGAAGAGCTATTCGAACAGATCAAGAGAAACTATCGGGCCCGTGCCTGAACAGTTGAGGATACATTCCATGAAACAGGTATTCACCAGGCCGGAAAGCCTTAAAGATGTCTCGACCCACTTCTGCCCCGGCTGTCATCATGGTTCTGTTCATCGACTGGTTGCCGAAGCGCTGGACGAGTTTGGAATCCGCAGCCAAACGATCGGGATCGCTTCCGTCGGCTGCTCGGTGTTTCTTTACGGGTACTTTGATGTTGACGTGATCGAAGCCCCCCACGGTCGTGCTCCGGCCGTGGCCACCGGAGCCAAGCGCGCACGCCCTGACCGGATCGTCTTCACCTATCAGGGAGATGGCGATCTGGCTGCCATCGGCATGTCCGAGATCATCCATGCCGCAAATCGTGGCGAGGATATCACCGTTATCTTTGTCAATAATACCACCTATGGCATGACCGGCGGACAGATGGCTCCAACTACCCTGCCGGGGCAGAAAACATCTACCTCCCCCTATGGTCGTGACATCTCGAAAGACGGCTCTCCTTTCAAAATGGCAGAACTGCTTTCCAATCTCGACGGAGTCGCTTTTTCGGCACGAGTGGCTCTCAACAGCCCAAAAAATGTTCTTAATGCCAAGAAGATGATCAAAACAGCCTTCCGGTATCAGGTCGAGAAAAAGGGTTTTTCCTTTATTGAGGCACTGTCTTCATGTCCGACCAACTGGGGGATGAGTCCTCTTGACGCCAACCAGCGGGTGACCGATGAAATGATCCCTTACTTCCCGCTCGGCGTGTACCGTAATAACGCAAATTTTTGATCTGGAGATAGTCATGCGCTACGATGTTTTTTTTGCCGGTTACGGCGGGCAGGGCGTGCTGCTGGCCGGTAATCTGCTTTCTTATGCTGCCATTCACGAAGGGAAAAATGTATCGTTTTTTCCTGCCTACGGTGTTGAAAAGAGGGGCGGGGCGGCAATGTGTACTGTAGTTTTTGCCGACGGTGATACCGGTTCTCCGGTGGTCGGGAATCCGTCTGTTTCGGTTCTGCTCAATCAGCTTTCATTTGACAAATATGCTGCCAAAGTCAAGCCGGGGGGCATCTGTATCGTTAACTCCAGCTTGGTGGATACAATTGGCATTGATCTGCCGGGTATTGAAGTCGTACTGGTTCCGATGAATCAGATTGCCCTCGATATGGGGGATGTTCGGATGGTCAACATGGTTGCTTGCGGGGCTTATATTGAAAAATCCGGGGCATTGCTGAGAACATCTCTGGAAGCGGCGCTTAAGAAGGCTCTCCCGGAGCGTAATCACAAGTTAATCCCAGCCAACGTAAAAGCGATGGAAGCGGGCGCTCAGGCAACGAGGGCCTAAAAAGGGAGGCTAAAAAGTCTTGACGTCAAGAGCTTGATTTGCTACAAGAAGTGCTCTTCGCTATTGGGGTATAGCCAAACGGTAAGGCAACGGCCTCTGACGCCGTCATCTCTTGGTTCGAATCCAGGTACCCCAGCCAACCATCTGGCTAGCTGACATGCCAGATAAAATACATGACCTCGGTTGTCAATAGTGGATACGAAAGAATTCATGCTGCTGCCAATTGTTGCAATCTGTCTTTCTTTGTCGCTACCGCTATTCAAAACTCCGCCTGTTACCGCCTAATTCCATCAACTTCGCATTTATTGTTTCAACGGCCCCGGGAGAACACCGGCGGTTTTAGGCCGCTGCTTCTTCCTTGTTGGAAATTTCGTTTTGTCTGCTCTTTTGGAATTGACCTGCATAAACAAATTGTTTATCTTTAAACAATGATTACATCATTCGCGAACAAAGAAACTGAAAAACTCTTTGCAACGGGGAAATCAAAAAAACTTCCTACGGAAATCATTACTCGCTCGATAATGCGTTTGACGCAGTTGGACAATGCCCGCGAGGTTACTGATCTACTGATTCCCCCGTCAAACCGACTTGAAACCCTCTCTGGTGATAGGGCAGGGCAGTGGAGTATCAGGATTAACGACCAGTGGAGAATATGTTTTCAGTTTTCCAGCGGTGAAGCAACTAATGTCGAAATAACCGACTACCATTGAAGGAGAAATTTATGGCTATCAAAAACGGGCTTCCACTCATACATCCAGGAGTATTTCTGAAGGAAATTCTTGATGAACTTGGCGTATCACAGAACGCTTTTGCTCATGCGATTGGCGTTTCACCCATGCGCATATCTCATGTTATCAAGGGTTCACGTCCTGTTACCGCTGAACTGGCGGTTCTTTTCGGCAAGGTGTTTGGACAGACGCCGACCTACTGGATGAATCTGCAAACCAGCTACGACCTGAAAATCGCCGAAAAAATGATGGTTCAGAGGATGCAGCAGGTGCAGCCACTATTGCTTGCTGCATAGCTGGGTAGGCTGCTGGTTATAGGGTGTCGCTTTACCTGCCTGAATTATTTTAGCGCAAAACTCATTTCCGCCTCTCGGACATTCATTGCGAGCCTTTCTCATTATTTTCTTCCATCGTTCCAACGGAATCGTTTCGTTCCAGATTCTTTTGTAAATGAATGCCTTATATCCTTGTTTTTTCTGGTGTATTTGAGCATTTCTGGCGTTTTTCCCCATTGGTTAGCCCAGAGAAGTGAAATTGCTTCGTCGAATCCTTCTGCAATGACACCATCATCACAATGGCCAAACTCTCTGAAAGCAAGGTTGACGTTCTTCCACGAGTCGAGTTAGTCAGTCACTGAATCAGCCGCAAATGCCTCCATCTGCGAACACTCTTTCGTGTTTGCCATTTGGGCCAGAGCCGCAACCAACAATATGATGAGAATCGTCGTTTTCATCTTTCTCATTTCTTCACCCAACGGGGCTGAGGGTGTCCGGGTTCACCGGTCCTCCCGATTGTTGGCATCGCTTTTTCTGCTCTGCATAAGTGATGACTTTCCAAAATAAATAAAGGCTTGAAAAGCTCTGTAAATAGCTCTATATTTAGATCTGAACAGAGGAGACAATTATGAACATGGACACCATTTACGCCGATTTTTCTATTAGTATGTCGGAATTCAAGAAAAATCCGTCGCAGGTACTCCGCGTCGCCGGAGAAAAGCCGGTGGCGGTGCTTAACCATAACCGACCGGCATTTTATATGGTAACACCTAAAATCTTCGAGATGTTGGTTGAAGCACTTGCTGACCGGGATCTGACAGAGCTTGTCCGGCATCGGCTTGCACAAAAAGATCGGAGTGTCGAGGTAGACATTGACACCGTCTGAAGTCGTCAAGGGGAAAACCATATACCGTCTCAAGTTCGTGCCGGATGCTCTCAAGGAATGGCAAGCTCTTGACGGCAGTATTAAAGAACCCCTGCGCAAGGCGCTGAAAAAACGTCTGGAGCAACCCCATATGCCAGGTGCGGAGTTGCACGGCAACCTGCATGGCTGTTACAAGATTAAGTTGCGAAAACAAGGATACCGTCTGGTTTATCAGGTTGAGGACGATGTTCTGGTGGTTCTGGTGCTGGCCATTGATCGCAGAGAAGACTTGGCGGCATATCACGCTGCAATGCTTAGGCTGTTAGATAAATGACTCTTTCTGTCGAAAAATCTCCCTTCTTTGCCGTTCAACGACTTGCCACCATCGATTTTCTCTGGCCTCTCAGAATCCATATCTTCCCACATCTCATTCTGATGTAACCATATCGGGTCGGCGTTACTTTGGATAAAATCATCAAGATCAATGCCGTCAATGGTCGGTGGTCGTTTAACTCGCATTTGCTTCCCGTTAATGAATATTGTCATGTACTCCATCTGACGTTTCTTCTTCTGGGCTTTCTCAGCAGGAGTAAGTTTCCGTTTCTGTTTGGTCAATTTCTTATCCTTCAACTTATCTGCGCAACGGTAATGAGGCGCAGCGGCGCGGGGTTTTCCGGTTGGCTGGGTGTCTGTAGATCTTCAGTTTATGACCACGATTGTAGCTCGATTATGTTGTCCTCAGGATCTGCCATATAGCACCACGTAACTTTTGTACCTACCTTGGTCGTAAGAGTAATAATTTCACCAACAGTTCTACCACCATGAGTAATAACTTCTTTACTGGCGGCTCTAACATCGTCTACTTCGAATGCCAGGTGTCCTATTCCTGGGCGGTTAACTGTCAGTTGCTGTCTTGTTTCAAGGGTATCGTAAGTGTAAATCTCAACAGTAGGACCATTTTCTCCGCACCCTGGTAAACGTAAGTGCGCACCACGTAGATGAGCATTGACCAGACCAGTGCCAGCGTCGAGCGCTTCTCCTGAATAATTGCGCTCTGGTGGAACATATTCACATCCAAAGACCCGAGTATAAAAATCAGCGAGCTTTTGCCAATCTTCAGCAATAATGTTCGTGTGTACGTACTTTGCTTTCATATGCACTGCTCCCAAAATTGAATATCCTTCTTGTTATGCATAATTGGCCAACGCCATAAGGTTGACCCGTCCGACCAGTTTTTCGGGCGGTCGGGTCAAACCGCAAGTGTACGCCCGTCATGGGCGTGAACTTATGGGGTGCAAGTCCCCTGTACGAGAATCCAGTCACTGTCGCGAGACAGGGTAAACCAAGTACTAGCCGAAGGCAAGGGCGTCTCCGCGAGGAGGGGTCTGAAGGAAGCCGGAGCGCAAAGCTATGAGCCGACGAACAGAAACAGCATACAAGGCCATCATCCGGACAAGTCAGCACAACATGACGAAGTCCACGGATTCAGGAGAAGTGGTAAATGCTGCGGTTGTGT
>JANNLB010000127.1:0-2211 GCA_031396605.1 Geobacter sp.
CGGCTCCCGTTCGGGGAGGTGGAAGCGCCTGCGGATATTCAGCACCGGGACGACCGCGCCGTGGACATTCACAACTCCGATCACGATCTCGGGAGCACTCGGAAGCGGGATGATCTCGATCATGTGGATCGCCCTCTCCACGGACGGCAGATGGAGCGCATACCTCTGTTCATCAAGGGTAAAGATAACAAGCTGAAGGGTTTCCGGCACCGGTTTTCACCTCAGGGGTGCGACATTTTCACGATGATTTATTCAAAAGTTGCATAATAGCAACAAAACGCTGATGAATCAAGGGAAGTACGACGGTTTTGTCAGGGGGAAAAGCATGTTCCTCCAGGGTTCCTGAGAATTGCAGTCGGATATTATTTCCCGTTTATCACAAATCTTCCAACAGCGAAATTGAGTTTCGCGCCAGCGAAAGTTTCCCCTGCCGTTCAAGATCTTTCAATAACCTGCTGACGACTTCCCGTGAGGTACCCAGATCACTGGCGATCTTCTGATGGGTGGCCATCAGAACACCATCGCCGGATTTCTCTATCAGGTACTCCATCAGCCGTTCATCCATCCTTCTGAAAGCAACTTCATTGACAAGCTCCATGACCTCGCCGAGTCGTTCGCTTAACAGCGCAAACACAAAATCTATCATGGTTTCATGGCTTCCGAGCAGTCGGCGGAAATCATGGGCAGGAACCATAATCAGTTCTCCCCCGCTTATGGTTACCGCATTGGCAGGATATGCCTTGTTACCAAGTATACAGGACGCGTTCAGGATACAGGTCTCGCCGGGGCCGATCTCGTACAGGGTGATTTCCCGTCCGGTCTCACCGCTTTTGTATACCCGGATTGCACCGGAGAGCAGAAAGGCGATCCCGGAACAGGAGTCCCCCTCCCAGTAAAGATGGGTGCCGGCCGGAAAAGACTGCCGGCGGGCCTGTGCCAGCAATTGCGTCGTCAGTTCATGCTGAAGGCGAAAACGTGGGAAAAGCTGCGTAAATTCATCCGGGGTGATGGTTGTTGCGCTCATTCCGGGCTCCTTATAGATGGATACCATATATTAGCCATCCGGCATTCACTCTGCAACGTGAAAATGCCGGACCCTCTTTGTGACAAAGTCACAGACAGGCGTCCTGAATAGCCGTATGTTTACATCATCAACACACAAATCATAAGGAGGTAACACCATGAAGAACCACTTGATCGGATCATCTCTTTTATTAGCGGCACTAACCATGCTGGCCGGTTGCGGCAGCACCAGCGACAGCACCGGCAGTGTCGACAACAGCCAGATCAGCGCGGGCCGCGAGCTCTTCATGACCGAAACATTCGGCAACGAGAAATTTTTCGGCGATACCCTGGGCCTTCATACGGTGCTTAATAACGTGGCTCCCAAAGACGCCGTCGCACTGGGCGTGCAGGTGGACATCGGCAAGGTCCCGGCCGGAATCGTGGCCGTCATGACCGGTACGGATCTGGCAGCCAAGGATGCCGCTCTTGGTGATCCGGCCGTTACTCGGCAGCTGATCAAAGCAGGTGCCGTGATAGGTGTAAAAGGCAGCTACGCCAGCGCAGCTGCATCCGACAACACCCTGACCAGCGTCGGTATTACCTGCGGACTCTGCCATGTAAATGTCAAACCGACCACCTTCACCCTGACGTCCGGTGTCACGCCCCTGCCGATCGGCGAACCCCGTTTCGACGGGGTGCCCAACGCAAAAATGGATGCCGGCAAGATTCTCTCCCTGACCCCCTTTGCCGCTGCCAACGGTTTGAGTGCTACCCTGGCCGGTTGGGGACCAGGCAGATTCGACATCCGCGCGCTGAACGAGTTGGATGACAGCGTGGACAATCCCACGGCATATCCGCCCCTGTGGAATTTTCCGGCCCTCCAGGCCAACGGCTATGCCCTCGGCTGGGATGGGATGTTCAAGGGGACCAATGCCCTGGCCAGTATCTCTGAAGCGGTCTATGACCTGATCATGCATGGTAACGGCTCCTTTGCCACCGGCCATGGGGCTACACCCCCCGCCTTGGCCTTCCCGCCCCGCCAGGCCGTTCTCGACAAGTTCCAGGACAACCCGGCCAGTGTAATCACTGCCGACAAGCTGCAGCAGGTCCAGGCATTTCTCCAGAGCCTGCGGAGTCCGGTTGCCAACGGCTTTGACCAGCTCCAGGCAACGGCCGGCAAGGCTCTCTTCGAAGGTAAGGCCAAAT
>JANNLB010000180.1:0-5582 GCA_031396605.1 Geobacter sp.
AAGGAGTTGATAAAGGATTCCGTGCCGGGTACGAAGTATCCCAGACCGACGCCCAGCGCCATGGCGGCGAAAATCCAGAGGGTCAGCCAGCGGTCGAGGAAGGAAAGCTTGCGGGAAAGATGTTCACTCATTGTGTACCTCCAAAATAGTCAATGATCCAATTTTTGATTTCATCTCGAACCCGTCGAAATTCGGGCAGTACATCTTCTTCGTTACCGTTGAGACGCGACGGATCTTCAAACCCCCTGTGGAGTCGCTGAACTCCACCGAAAAAGAGGGGACATTTCTCGTTGGCATCACCACAAAGGGTGATTACACAATCAAAAGACTGCCCGGCGAATTCATCCATCGTTTTTGATCGTAGCGGTGTAATGTCAATGCCCAGTTCAGTAAGAACCTGAGCAGCCAGCGGGTTGACCCGCGTGGCTTCAGTTCCGGCGGAAAAAGCTTGGCAGTGGTTGCCCAGAAAGTGATTGGCCAAAGCCTCGGCCATCTGGGAGCGGCATGAGTTGTGGGTGCAGAGGAAAAGGATTTGTTTTTTCATGGTTGTTATTATATCCGCTTTTGCGGATATATCAAGATGCAATTATAAATTTCACTACTTTTATTCTTACAAGCCACTTGACAATACAATGTCTGTTGATTATATGATTATATAGTCATATATTAACGGAGGTTCTATGAGTTCCGCCACCCACTTCCTTGCTGATGTTCTCAAGTCGCTCGCCCAGCCTACCCGCCTCAAGATTATCGACTTTCTGCGTGACGGAGAACGCTGCGTTTGCGAGATATTTCCGGCGATCGACGAAGAGCAGTCCAATACCTCTCGCCACCTTGCCTACATGCAAACTCACGGAATCCTTTCGCGCCGCAAGGATGGGGTCAAAATATTCTATGCAGTGAAGCACCCCGAGGTGTTGGAAATAATCGACCGGGCAACTGCTATCGTCAGACACGAGGTCGAGATACGCAGCGGACTTATTAACGCCATGGAAAGAGATTGACATGCTCAAGTCCTTCGCTGACTGGCTGGTCTTCTCAATAATTGGACTAATTCCCGGTTCCCGATCCGGTGAGGCCCTTGACTTCTTCATCTACGACACTCTCAAGATTTTCTTGCTGCTGACAACAATCATTTTCGTGGTAGCGGTCATCCGCACCTCCTTTCCTCCGGAAAAGACCAGGCGTATGCTCTCCCACAAACGGGAATATGTCGGTAACGTCCTGGCAGCTCTGCTTGGCATCGTCACTCCGTTCTGTTCCTGCTCTGCGGTGCCGCTCTTCATCGGCTTTGTCGAGTCGGGCGTACCATTGGGGGTGACTTTTTCCTTTCTAATTTCGTCACCAATGGTCAACGAGGTGGCACTGATCATGCTCTGGGGGCTTTTCGGTTGGAAGATAGCTCTTATTTATATCGGTACCGGCCTGCTGGTCGCCATTGTCGCCGGTATCGTCATCGGTAAGCTGAAGATGGAGAAGTATGTTCAGGACTTCGTTTGGGAAATGCAGGTCGGCAACACCGAAATAGTGCAAATGAAATTCCGGGAAAAGCTTGTTTATGCCCGTGAGTACACACTGGAGCTGCTGAAGAAAATTTGGCCTTACGTGGTTGTTGGTGTCGGTTTGGGTGCCTTTATCCACGGTTACGTTCCGGCTGATTTCTTGGTTAAATGGGCAGGGCGCGACAACCCCTTCGCGGTGCCAATAGCGGTGGCGCTGGGTGTGCCGCTCTACTCCAACGCAGCCGGGGTAATTCCCATCGTCCACGCTCTGACGGAAAAAGGTATGGCTATAGGCACCGTGCTGGCTTTTATGATGGCGGTCACGGCGCTGTCATTACCTGAGGCGATCATCTTGAAGAACGTCTTGAAGAATCGGCTGTTGGCGGTATTCTTTGGGATAGTAGCGGTAGCGATTATCTGTGTCGGCTATCTGTTCAACGCGATCCTGTGACCAGCAAGTCTGGTCAACATTTCCAAAAGGAGGAAAAAACCATGCCAGGAAAAAAAGGATTCATACTGTGTGTATGTCAGGGTACCTGTCCCAGTTTTACCAAAATGGATATCTTCGGCGTTCTATCTGATGTGCGTCGGGAGAAACTTTTCGATTACGTCTGTCTGCACCCGCAACTCTGTGTCGGTGACGGTGAAGAGTTTATGAAGGTGCTGCTCTCCGGCAGTGAGACGGACAAACTGTATATTGCCGCCTGTGATCCGCATATGCAGATCAAAATGTTCCGCGATGCTTTTGATGCGGTCGGCTTTAACAAGGATAACTACTTTGCTCTGGACATTCGCAACAAGAGCACAGAAGAGGCGGTTGCTGCAATCAAGGAGCTGACCGCGAATAATCCATAAAAGGAGGCCCGTCATGAGCGACTGGCGAGGTATACCGCGAGAGGAAATCCCCTGGTTTCCGACCATTGATGTCGAAAAATGTATCGGCTGCCGGGAATGTATCACCATCTGCAAAAATGGCGTCCTTTCTTTTAATGAGACAAGCCAGAAATCGAAAGTGGTTAATCAGTATAACTGCGTCGTCGAGTGTCGAACCTGTGCCCGACTCTGCCCGGCTGAGGCGATCAGTTTTCCTGATGCGGTCGTGTTCAGTGATTTTATCAAAGAGAAGCTTACCAGTAAGGAGAAACAACCATGAAGATTGAAGTATTAGGAACCGGCTGTTCAAAATGCAAAACCCTCTACGAAAACGTCAAAAAAGCGGTGGAAGAAAGTAGCAAGGAGGCAGAAGTCGTCAAAGTTGAAGAGATACCAAAAATTATGGCCTACGGCGTTATGAGCACCCCGGCGCTGGTCATAGATGGACAGGTGAAGTTTGCTGGAAAGGTTGCCTCCGTAGCTGAGATTATGGGGATGCTTTAGAAAATCACCATCACTATCCACTGTCAACACACCCGAAAGGAAACTCCATGAAACAGTTCATGACAGTTCTTGTCATTACCTTGATGCTTATTGGAACCGCGTACGCAGAACTCCCCTCTGCTACCGATGTCGTAGTCAAACAGACGCTTTCATCAGGAAAGCCTTCGGTGATTGACCTGGGTGCTCGTACCTGCATCCCCTGCAAGAAGATGGCTCCCATTCTGGAGGGACTTCAGCAGGAACTGAAAGGTAAGGCAAACGTGCTTTTTGTCGATGTTTGGGAAAACAAGGCGGCAGCAGAAAAGTTCCGCGTCCAGATGATTCCGACCCAGATCTTTTTAAACGCCCAGGGAAAAGAGGTCAAACGGCATATCGGCTTCATGGACAAGTCCGAGATTTTACAGGGGTTGAAGACAGCAGGGCTAAAATGACCTTCCTCGATAACATTGAGCAGATCATCACGCTCTATCCGCTGGTGGCTTTCGGGGCGGTGTTCCTGGCCGGGGTGCTTTCATCCGCCTCCCCCTGCGTGCTGGCAACCATCCCGTTGGTGGTCGGTTTTGTCGGCGGCTACAGCGATGGCGACCGGGGTAAAGCCTTCCGCTATTCGCTGGTGTTTATCCTTGGCCTGTCGCTGACCTTTACCGCCTTTGGCGCGGCAGCGGGTCTGCTGGGAACCATGTTCGGGACACTCGGCGGACCGTGGTATCTGATCGCAGGAACAATAGCGTTGGTCATGGGTGGCCAATTGATGGGCCTGTATGAGATCCACCTGCCGATCAAGCGCGATTTCAAACCAAAACGCGGCGGCATTTTCGGAGCCTTTCTGCTGGGGCTGTTCTTCGGCGTGGTCTCTTCACCCTGCGCAACACCTGTGTTGGTCGTGCTATTGGCACTCGTTGCTGGCAAGGGTCAGGTGCTGTACGGCATCGCCCTGCTGTTTTGCTACGCCATCGGGCATTGCCTGCTGATGCTCTGTGCCGGGACGTTTACCGGTTTTGTCGAGGGCTTCGTCAAGGCGCGAGGTGTCGTTAACTTCTCCCTTTGGGCCAAGCGTGTCAGCGGATTGGTGGTGTCGTTGGTCGGGGGGTGGTTTGTGTGGCAGGGGCTGGGGATTTAAACTCTCAAGCCATAAGGAGAATCGTGATGAGTAAAAAGATAGCGGTATTATGTGTCCTCTTCTTGTTGAACTGCGTACCCCTTGCTTCAGCTCAGGAATCGTCTTTTGACACATTTCTTACCCAATTTAGTTACGACACTCGTACTGACATGAAGATCGACAGCAAACAGTTGATTGTTCTGCTGGCTGAAAAGAAGGCGGTGTTGGTGGATGTCCGTTTTAAAGATGAGTCAGTAGTTTGGCGGATGGGTTTCGGGCTGTTCATCCCCCTGAACGAATTACCAAAACGCCTTGCCGAACTTCCGAAAGACAAAATTATTGTAACCGCCTGTCCGCACAAGGATCGTTCCTCCATCGCTATGGTGTACTTGCGCACCAAGGGTTACAAAGCAAAGTATCTTACCGATGGTCTGATCGGTTTGGCTGAGAACCTGCGGGGAGACAATGCCAAGGATTTTCTGGAGGATACTGGTATGGCAAAACCTTGATGATCGGAGCTACAATTCCAAACCACGTCTAACAGGAAAGATGGCCGGTCAATTAATGCCCGGCCTTTTCTGTGGGTCAGGAGCAACCCGATGGTTTGTCTTTCAGGAGAAATGACAGCGTCGTGCGGTCGGCTTCCGCTTCTGGGAGGGTGCTGGCATGATGTTTGAGGACCAGGAGCAAATCCCGGCAGATGCCGCAGCTTTCACTGCTGAGTGTGTAGTGCATCCATAACCCCTGGCGACGGGTATCAACCCAGCAGCTGCGTTTTAAGTAGGCCAGGTGGCGCGACACGGTGGACTGGGGCAGCTTGAGCACCGCCATCAGGTCGCAGACGCACAGTTCACCCTCGGCCTGCAGCAGCAGGACTATGCGCAGCCGGATCGGGTCGGAGAGGGCTTTTATGGTTTGGGCGAGATGTTTCATGGATACCTTTATAAAGCAGTTAGCTGGCGTGGTCAAGAGAGTCCGTTTTATCCGCTTTGTCAAATATAAATCCTTTGATAAATCCGTAAATGCGGATATAATCCCCCGGATTCATAATTCAATAGAGGAGGTAGTAATGAGAAATTCGATTGTTATCGCTCTGTTACTGGTTGCCACGCCGGTTCTGGCAACCGTCGGCGGCGGCGACATCACCCTGAAAAACAAAGGAGGCGATGTACTGTTCAGCCACGAGGCCCATGTGGACGGCATGAACCTGGCCTGTACCGATTGTCATGACAAGCTTTATCTGAGCAAAGGCCAGCACAAAAAGGTCACGATGAAACAGATGCAAAAGGGTAAATCCTGCGGTACCTGCCACAACGGAAAGAAAGCGTTTTCGGTTAAAGGCGACTGCGCCAAGTGTCATAAAAAATAGGAGGAATTTAAATGGAAATCAAACGTAGAGATTTTCTGAAAGTAACCGCTGCTGCCGGAGCGGTGGCGGTCATCGGACTACCGAAACTGAACGCCTTTGCGTCTCACCATATGCCAAAATCCGGTGATGCGCCCAAGGGTGAGTGGATCGCCTCCACCTGCCAGGGCTGTACCGCCTGGTGTCCGGTTGAGTTCATGGTGCAGGAGGGGCGCATCGTCAAGGTGCGCGGTAACCA
>JANNLB010000274.1:0-4173 GCA_031396605.1 Geobacter sp.
GAGGCGTTTGACCCCGGCTATGGCATCTTCCGTCGGGGCGCTGTGTAGAACCGATTCGAGGATAGTCTCAATTACCTGCTTGAATAACGGATGATGATAATCCAGGCGGCTCATCCGGTAGGTGTTGTCGGGACGGCGAAACATGGCGATCAGGATAGCGCCATCGACCTTTATGTCACAGGTTTTGACAAATGGCTTGTCACCTGCCATGCCAATGGCAACAGCGATTTCGACCTGGCGGGCGGAGTTGAGAATTACGCCCCTTCTTGCAGCAAACCCGGAAAAATCAATCGTGGCTGACCATTCCACAGTCTGGGCTGTATCGCGTCGGTGAACGTATTGATGAAACCCGCCAAGATCTACGGAATCGCCGCCAATACCAGTTAGATGGGCATCGAGCTCGCCGGTTCCATTGGCATGATGAGCGAGCAACAGTCCATGAATCAAACTTGACTTGCCAGCGCTGTTTGGCCCAAAGATCAACGTAATAGGTCGAATGGGAATATTCTGTTTGTCAGCGAACGCCTTGAAATTTCCAAGGCTGAGTGAGGTCAACATCAATAACTCCTGTTGGTTGCCGATTGAATGAGCGAATGATTTATTGTTATAGCAGATGATATGCCAAGTTATAACATGCGTTCGCTTATGTCTGCATAGCATTCTAATTATTTTGTAACATAGCGTATTATAAATAGATATTATTTTAGCGCATGCTGAAAATAAAATCTGTATTCAGGTACAACGACAATCCATATTGAAGATACACAATATATTTTATTATAAAGCAAGTTTATTTATTACAGCCAAGCTGCTCCCGTTCCCGATCCAGCTCCGCCCTTAGTTCATCCTCCGTGGGAAGTATCAACCGGTACTTGCCGGATCCAGTTTAATTTGTGACGCACTGTGTCAAATAGTTCAGCAAAATAATCCTTTCCGAAGTTCATGCCCTACTTCAAGCGCACATCGCCCAGAACAAAACCTTTGATAATGAACTCTTTCAATGTCTGGGTCGCCCAGATGCGGAACTGGGTGGCCTGATAGCTGTTGACCCGGTAGCCTACGGCAATGATGGCGTCAAGGTTGTGGTATTTTGTCGCGTAAATTTTCCCATCATCGGCAGTACGTTCCAAAATGGAACTAACTGAATGCTCTATCAACTCTCCGGCATCAAAGATGTTTTTGAGATTCTTCCTCTGACATCAATTAGCATCCCAAGGATTACAAACCCTGACCTGGCATCTTTCGATATCCTTGACGTTGCGTGTAACCACAACCAACCCGTGTACCTTTGCCGTAGCTGCGATGAGTGAATCCATCACCGGGAGAGTCACGCCTTTTTGTTCAACTTCCCCCTGCAGCCGACCCCAGATCAACACAGCTTCCAGGTCTATATCAATAATCCGGCCGGTAAAGCGCAGGGCCAGATCATGTTCAACCCATGCCTGAAGCTCATCTTTTCTGGCACCGTCAGGAAGTTTGCTGATCCCCTTTTGCAATTCTCCGATGGTGAGGACACTCAAAAAAAGGCTCTGTTCATCCTGCTCATCCAACCAGCTTATAACAGCTGAATTCGGTGCCTTCTTTACCAACTCGGAAATAAGACAGGTATCAAGAAGATATTTCACAACTCCACCTCGCGGGGCAAGTCGGTACTGCGGTTGACATCAAGCTCGACACCATACAGCGGTGATTGTTCGAAAAACGTTGACAAACCAACCCGTGGAAGTGTCAGCTTCCGGTATTCCTCAAAAGAGACAACTACCGCTGCAGGTTTGCCTCTTAAGGTAATGGTTTGAGGGCCATCATGCAGAGCCGAATCCACCACCTGGCTCAAACGATTCTTGGCTTCCTGAAGCTGCCATTCCCGGTCGTGGTGTAAGCGAGCTACTTTATTTGTTGCTTTCATCTTCAACCTCCATATTATAGCTAGACTGTCTAGCCATATAAAGATAGCACAACTTTGCTTTGAATCAAGCTAATTCGAGACGCACTACGTCTCGAATTGAAAGGCTAATCCAATCCATACTTCTTCAACCAGTTATCCAGCGTCTGATAATTGGGCAAACCCAGCAACTTTGCCGCTTTGGTCTTGTTGCCACCCGCCTGCTTCATTGCTTTCTCCAGATACTTCTTTGCAACATCACCCAAAACACCGGACAGACTGAAACCTTCCGCCAGCGGAGCGGCATCATCACCCGACTCCGTCTTCAACATCCGGGTCGGCAGGATCGCCTCGCGCATCTCATCGGTTGAAATGGTGGCATTCTCGCACCAGGCTGCGACGCGGTGCAGGGTGTTGAGCAGTTCGCGCACATTTCCCGGCCAGCTGTGAGCCAGCAGCAGGGCGCGGGCGCCAGGCGAAAACGTGAGCGGCTTTATGCTGCCGCCTGCGAGTTCAGAGTTCACCTGCGCCAGCAGTTTGTCAATCAAGAGCCCCACGTCCCCTTGACGCTCCCGCAACGGCGGCAGGCGCAGGGTAGCAACCGCCAGACGGTAGAAGAGGTCTTCACGGAAGTTGCCATCTGCAACCTCATCCATCAGGTTGCGGTTGGTGGCGGCGATAATGCGGGTCTTGAACGGCAGCGGCTTGGATGCCCCCACCGGGGTTACTTCTCCCTGCTGCAACACCCGCAACAATCTGGCCTGCATGGCAATGGGCAGTTCGCCGATTTCGTCCAGAAAGAGAGTGCCGCCGTCAGCCTCAAGAAAATGACCTTTGCGGTCGGCGGTCGCGCCGGTAAAGGCTCCCTTCTTGTGGCCGAAGAATTCAGACTCCATCAGATTTTCAGGGATGGCGCCGCAGTTGACCGCAACAAAAGGGCCATTGGGTGCAAGACCGCCAACATGAATTGCGCGTGCCAGCAACTCTTTGCCAGTTCCTGACTCTCCTTCAATCAACACAGGGAGATTCCGGGGTGCGGTTCTCCGGGCGCGCTCCACCACACGCTTCATGGATTCACTCTGGTGGATGATCTCTTCAAAGGCGGGGAGGTTGGGAGGTAATGCGGCAAAGCGTTCCTGGATACGCAGATCCTGATTTTCGCGCAGGCGCGGGAGGTATTCAGCGGCAATCTCGAACGGAATGGTAACGGTCTTGATACCTTGTTCACGGGAGGATTCAATCAATTCCGCCGGATAGCGTCCGGCGGCAATCAGGATCCAGACTGCTGCCATAGCCGGGGTGCCGGGGCTCAAGTGAAAAGTCAGGTCGATATCGGAACCAAAATCGGAAATGCATTTTTGAACGGTATCAGCAGCAGCTTCGTAAATCTCAGCAAAGTTGGTGGGGCTGGTAAGTTTTACCTGGCGGGATGCCACCGGAATATTTTTTATTCCCTGCAGCCAGTGGATGTATGGCTTGACTTCAGCTTCAGGGAAGTTGTTCAACAAAACTATCTGATCAAAACGCATAGCCCGAACTGCTTGTGCAATCGGGCCGAGTCCGACAGCTTCACCTTCCTTCACCGCTCGAAGGTCTGTTCTGCCTATCCATGAAATGAGAACTTTCTTCATGGTGCGGTTGTATAAGAAACTCTGGAGATATACAAGAAAGTTTATTAAACGCAACAAGGCAGAGAACCGAAGCCCCCTGCCTTGTCGTTTTTATAAATTAAGCGATGTAGCCGGTAGGCCTAGTACATTCCGCCGCCGCCCATGCCACCCATGCCGCCCATGCCACCAGGCATACCGCCGCCAGCTCCGCCATCATCTTTCGGCTTCTCGGCGATCAGCGCTTCGGTTGTCAGCATCAGGCCGGCGATGGAAGCCGCATTCTGAAGTGCATAGCGAGCGACCTTGGTCGGATCGATGATGCCTGCCTGAATCATATCGACGTACTCATCATTAGCGGCGTCGTATCCAAAGGCATCTTTGCCGTTCTTGACCTTGTCAACTACGATCGAAGCATCGATCCCTGCGTTTTCTGCGATCTGACGGATTGGTGATTCAAGGGAAGCCTTGATCACGCTCACGCCGAACTGCTGCTCGGTGGCCAGCTTGAGGCCGTCCAGAACGGACATGGCGCGGATATATGCTACGCCGCCGCCAGGGACGATACCCTCGTCAACAGCTGCGCGGGTTGCGTGCAGTGCATCTTCCACGCGGGCTTTCTTCTCTTTCATCTCAACTTCGGTAGCTGCGCCAACCTTGATAACGGCAACGCCGCCAACCAGT
>JANNLB010000296.1:0-10228 GCA_031396605.1 Geobacter sp.
AATCTCCGCCGGCCGGACCATCTCCTGGATCTCGCGGACGCAGGATTCGATGTCTTCGATTTTGGCGCAGAGCAGCGAACGGCGCACAAGCGGATCCCTTTCATTGTCTAGCAGTCTGCGGGTCAGCAGCATTTCGCCGAAAACTGAAGCGGTCTCGGCCAGTGGGAGCGGGGCATGGTAGTTCAGCAGACTCTGCTTCTGGGATATCACAAAGTGCAGGCCATGCCCGGCTTCGTGGGCGATGGTGGCCAGATCGCGCAGGGTGCCGGTGAAGTTCAGCAGCAGAAACGGCGGCAGATCAGGTGATATCCCCATCGCAAAGGCGCCACCTGATTTTCCGGTACGGGGCAGTACATCAACACGTCGTTCGGTAAAGAATGCCTTGACAATATCGCCAAATTCAGGGTCGTACTCCCGGTATGATTCCACCACCAAATCCCGGGCTTCTTCAAAAGTAAAGGACCGTTCCGTCTCGGCTACCGGGGCGTAGATATCGCAATTACGCAGTTTTTCCATCTTGAGCATCCTGGCCTTGATCCGGAAATACTCCTGAGCCAGGCCGTAATTGGCTTCGGTTACGCACATCAGGTGTTCAACAGCATCGTCCGGAATCTCATTGCCGATATTAGTCGGCTGGATGGGTGTCTGATACCGACGCAGTTCCATCTCCTGACGGTGATCGAGAGCCATGTTGTTGAAGACAGCGTTGTACACGATGCCGTGCTCGCCGTGTCGTTCCAGGAAAAGTGTCATGGCCCGAAGGCGGACATCCGGTGAGGTGTGATGCAGGAGGGAGAGCAGATCTTCACCGGTAAGCTCCCGCTGTTCGCCATCCAGTTCCATCTGATAGCTGAACGACGCTGAAAGTTCATCGAACAATTTTGTAAACGCGCGAACACCGGTCAGGTCCTTGCGGGTCAGGAGCCGTTCCTCATTCTCTTTAAGGGTATGGGGGCGAAATTTGCGGATTCCTGCCAGAAAATGGAGGTAGACGGCCGCTTCGGGAAGTGAACGGAAAGATTCAAAACGCTCGTCGCTCAACTCCATCAGTTCCAGGTCGAAAAAGAGCAGTTGTTGGGAAAGCCGGCTCCCCAACTCGGAACAACGCTGGGAAAGTGACCGGTAAACTTCGTTTCCCGAGTCGGCAGCGAACAACAGATGGGCATAGCAAAACGGTTTTGCCATGCGGGTTTGCAGCGCTTCGTATCCACGAACTGCGGCAAGAAGAGCACTGTTGTCCAGAGCAGCTGTTTTTTCAAAATATTTTTCGCGGAAATCGGCGGCCAGTTGTTCAAACGATCCAAGATCGGTTTCCAGTTGCGGAGAATCGGGTGCAGAGTAGAGCAGGGCTGTGTTCCAGGTCAGATCGGTATGCGGCATGTTTGGTCTCCGGAAATATTTGCAAGATAGTAGTTTTTTGAACATTACACCCGATGTATGGAGGCGTCAAGGCGGGGCTGGTTGAACATGTATACAACTGATAGTGTCAGAAATACATTGACACGTCATATTTAGTTTGCTAAATAGACTGCTCACTTATGTGGGGGTGTAGCTCAGCTGGGAGAGCGCTTGGCTGGCAGCCAAGAGGTCATCGGTTCGATCCCGTTCACCTCCACCAAATAAATTCAAGGGGTTACGCAATTTGCGGAACCCCTTTTTTTGATGGAAATATCTATAAAATATCTGCCGTTCTTGACTTTTCCGCCCGTCTTTGGCAGTATGTTTCTCCATGAAAAAACTAACCAGGCAAATATATATCGGTCGGGTACCAATTGGCGGTGGTGCTCCCTGTTCCGTGCAGTCGATGTGCAGCACCGACACTCGTGATGTACCCGCCACAATCGCCCAGATCAATGAGCTTGCAGAAGTCGGCTGCGAAATCGTCCGCTGTGCCGTGCCTGATCCTGATGCTGCCCGCGCATTGGCACAGATCAAGCGGATGAGTCCGATTCCTGTCATAGCAGACATCCATTTTGACTATAAACTGGCGCTGCATGTCCTTGAGGGTGGAATCGACGGTCTGCGTCTCAATCCCGGCAATATCGGCGAAAAGTGGAAGGTTGCCGAGATTGTCGCTTCTGCCGCCGAGCGCAAGGTTCCCATCCGGATCGGAGTGAATGCCGGTTCGCTTGAGAAAGAGTTGTTACAGCGATATGGTCATCCGTCTGCCGAGGCTATGGTTGAATCGGCGATGGGGCATATTCGGATTCTTGAAGATTTAAATTACCGGGAGATAAAGATCTCCCTTAAAGCTTCAGATGTGATGAAGACGGTCGCTGCGTACCGCCTGTTTTCAGAGCAGTCTGATTACCCTCTGCACATTGGCATTACCGAGGCCGGCACACTTTTTTCCGGAACAATCAAATCGTCAGTAGGGCTTGGAATTCTGCTGGAGGAGGGGATCGGCGATACGATGCGGGTTTCGCTGACCGGTGAACCGAAAGATGAAGTACGGGTCGGCTATGACATTCTGAAAGCGGTCGGATTACGTCAACGCGGGGTGAACTTTGTGTCCTGTCCGACCTGCGGCCGATGCCAGATAGATTTGATCCGCGTGGCTGAGGATGTTGAAAGGCGACTTCAGGGAGTGGACAAACAGATTACGGTCGCCGTGATGGGGTGTGCAGTCAATGGTCCAGGTGAAGCACGTGAAGCTGATGTCGGTATTGCAGGCGGGAAAGGGGAAGGGCTTATATTCCGCCATGGCGAAATTGTACGCAAGGTGCCTGAAGAGATGCTGGCAGAGGCATTGATGGAAGAAATATCTAAAATAGACGGGCCTTGATCAGGCTTTTCGGCTATTATACAGCCAATAAACGCAGTTATGTCTTAATTTAACATGGTATGCCAGTACCAGTCTGGGGTTAATTAATGTTGTATTCTCGATATTTTATACCGACCATCAAGGAGACCCCTTCCGATGCAGAGGTAATCTCGCACCAGCTGATGCTGAGAGCCGGGATGATCCGCAAGCTTGCTTCCGGAATTTACAATTACCTGCCGCTTGGATTGCGCTCGATTCGCAAGTTTGAGAACATCGTCCGTGAAGAGATGAACAAAGCCGATGCTATCGAGATGTTGATGCCGAGCGTCCAGCCGGCCGAACTGTGGCAGGAGTCGGGACGCTGGGCTTTTTACGGGAAAGAGCTGCTCCGCTTCAAAGACCGAAAAGATGCCGAATTCTGTATGGGTCCGACTCACGAAGAGGTCATCACCGATATGGTGCGACGTGAAATCAAGAGCTATCGTCAGATGCCGATTAACTTTTATCAGATTCAGACAAAATTTCGTGACGAAATCCGCCCTCGCTTCGGGTTGATGCGCGGTCGTGAATTTATCATGAAAGACGCGTACTCATTCGACGTAGACAGCAAGACTGCGGATCTTTCCTACGAGAAAATGTACAACGCATATATGCGGATTTTCGAACGGTGCGGACTTAACTTCCGGGCGGTGGAAGCCGACACCGGCAGTATCGGCGGATCTTCTTCTCATGAATTCATGGTGTTGGCGGATTCCGGCGAAGATGCCATTGTTTCCTGTGACGCCTGTCGGTACGCAGCGAATATTGAAAAAGCTGAATCGCCTTTGTTTACAGTCTTATCCGATGCGGTTAGTGAAGCGCTACAGAAGGTTTCTACACCTGAAATGAAAACCATTGTCGAAGTAGCCGCTTTTCTGAAGGTCACGTCGGATACCACCATAAAAACGCTTGTGTATGCCTCTGGCACGGGTGATCTGGTCATGGCGCTGCTGCGTGGCGATCATGAACTAAACGAACTCAAACTGAAGAATCACCTGGGATGGGAAGAAATCCAGATGGCTACCGAAGAGCAGATTTATGTCTGCACCGGTTCTCCCGTCGGATTTCTGGGACCGATCGGGCTTAAGAAGAGCATTCCGGTCATTGCTGACAGGGTTGTTCAGGGTATGACCAATGTTGTGTTAGGAGCCAATGAAAAGGACCTGCACTACACCAATGCAGAGTGCGGCCGGGATTTCGAGGTTACAGAATTTGTTGATATCCGTACCGTTTCATCCGGTGACGCCTGTCCGCGCTGCCAATCCGGAAAGCTGGAAATGTGGCGCGGAATCGAAGTCGGACATGTGTTCAAGCTGGGGACAAAATATTCCAGGTCTCTTAACGCCACATACCTCGATGCCAATGGCAGAGAACAAGTTATATTTATGGGGTGTTACGGCATCGGCATCGGTCGCACCGTTGCAGCGGCGATAGAGCAGAATCATGATGAAAACGGCATCATTTTCCCGATTCCCATTGCTCCCTTTCATTGCTCGGTTGTCGCTGTCAACACCAAGGACTCCGGTGTCATGGCCGCTGCTGAAGAGATATATTTCCTTCTCGAAAAACTCGGTCTCGAGGTCCTTTTTGATGACCGCGACGAACGCCCCGGAGTGAAGTTCAAGGACAATGATTTGATCGGAATTCCGCTTCGGATCGTAGTCGGCAGCAAGGGACTTGCCGAAGGGAAAGTTGAGTTGAAAATCCGCTCGACCGGAGAGGTCCTGTCGCTTTCACTGGAGGAAGTGGCAACTTCTGTCAAGCAGTTGATTGATGAAGCGTTGGCCCACCCAGAATAACCAGCTGTGCAGTTCGTATTTCCCATTTACTTATGTAAAGCCGCTCACCAGCTGTGATGCTGTAGAGCGGCTTTTTTTCTGAAAGTTTTATACCAATCGTTTATACCTGACGAAATAACTCGCACCAAAAGAAGGAAACTAATGACTACCAGAAAACTGTCTGCAGGCGACATTATTGAAGCCCGTTGTACCAAGTGTCGCGAAGTGCTTAATCACAGAATCGTTGCCATGATAGAAGAGAAAGTTGTACGGGTTGAATGCAACACGTGCAACGGTGTGCACAACTATCATGCGCCCCCTGCCGCAAAGGCGCCTAAAGTTCCCCGTGCTGCGGCTGCAGGCAAAGCCCGCGTAAGCACAGCAGCACCGCGTGCATCGAAGAAGGACCCGGCAGAAATTGAACGGGAGGAATGGGCATCACTCAACCCGACGTTTGATCTCGCAAAAGCGCTTCCATACGACATGAATGGCAGGTTCCCCGCCAAACGTCTGATTCTTCATCCCCAATTCGGTCTTGGTATTGTAAAAGCTGTCATTATCCCGAACAAAATGCAGGTCCTCTTTAAAGACGGCATCAAGCTGCTTCGCTGCCAGTACATCTGAATGAAAGTGCGTTAACTTACTAAAGGAGAGTGCCGATGTCTGTCAAACCGTTTGTTTATCAGGATCCGTTCCCGCTTGGGAAAGATGAAACAAAGTACCGCAAAATTGAAGGCTCAGAAAAATATATACTGATAGAGAAATTTGCCGACACAGATGTTGTGCGAGTATGCCCCGAGGCGCTTTCAATTCTTGCCAATGAAGCCATGAAAGATGTTTCTTTTCTGCTTCGCCCGGCTCACAACGAACAAGTGGCCACAATCCTGAGCGACCCGGATGCATCCATGAATGACAAGGGGGTAGCCCTGGCTTTCCTGCGCAACGCCGAGATTGCCGCCCGGTTCGATCTGCCGCTCTGTCAGGATACCGGCACCGCAACGGTTGCCGCCAAGAAGGGGCAGCAGGTCTGGACCGGTGTCAAGGACGAGGAGTGGCTTTCAAAGGGTATCTACAAAACCTATACGGAAGAGAACCTCCGCTACTCGCAGACCGTCGCTCTCGATATGTACGAAGAGATCAACACCGGCACCAACCTGCCTGCCCAGATCGATATTCTGGCCACTGAAGGCGATTACTACAAATTTGTTTTCATGGCCAAAGGGGGCGGCTCCGCGAACAAGACCATGTTGTATCAGGAAACAAAAGCGCTTCTGACACCGGACAAACTGTTCAAGTACCTGGTTGAAAAGATGAAATATCTCGGCACGGCCGCATGTCCACCGTATCATATCGCTTTTGTTATCGGCGGCACCTCTGCCGATGCCTGCTTGAAGACGGTCAAACTGGCTACCGCCAAGGAGCTCGACGGACTGCCGACGGGTGGTAATGAGCATGGCCAGGCATTCCGTGATGTTGAACTGGAGAACAGACTGCTGGAAGCAGCTCAGAAGCTCGGCATCGGCGCCCAATTCGGCGGAAAATATTTTGCACATGATGTGCGGGTAATCCGCCTTCCCCGTCATGGCGCTTCCTGCCCGATCGGCATGGCGGTCTCCTGTTCGGCAGACCGGAACATCAAAGCCAAGATCACCAAAGAGGGCCTGTTTGTTGAGGAGATGGACCGCAATCCGGGTCGTCTGATCCCTGAGCGGTATCGCGGCAAGCATGAGCATGGCGTCAAGATCGACCTGAACAAACCGATGAAGGAAATTTTGGCCGAACTGGCCAAACATCCGGTATCCACACCTCTGCTGCTCTCCGGTACCATTGTAGTCGGCCGTGACATCGCCCACGCCAAGTTCAAGGAGATCATGGACAGCGGCAAGCCTCTTCCCGAATACCTGCTCAATCATCCGATCTACTATGCCGGTCCGGCCAAGACCCCGCCAGGCAAGGCTTCAGGTTCTTTTGGTCCCACTACTGCCGGCAGGATGGATTCTTATGTTGATGAACTTCAGTCCAAGGGAGGCTCATTGATCATGATTGCCAAGGGGAACCGCAGTCAGCAGGTGACGGATGCCTGCAGGAAATACGGCGGCTTCTACCTCGGATCAATTGGCGGTCCGGCTGCAGTTCTGGCTGAAGAGAACATCAAGAAGGTCGAGTGCATCGATTTTCCGGAACTCGGGATGGAAGCGGTCTGGAAGATTGAAGTGGAGAACTTCCCGGCCTTCATCCTGGTTGATGACAAGGGAACTGACTTCTTTAAACAGCTCGGGTTGTAAAATGCATACTTAACCATATTCCCCCATCACTTATGTCAGCGGATACAACACTATCGGCCAAAATTGCCCGGCCAACCCTCTCCGGGGCGGTTCACAGGGAGCGGCTCTTCGACCTTCTTGACACCAGGGAGGGAAAACCCGTCACCTGGGTCTCCGCACCGGCCGGTTCAGGCAAATCCACACTCGTCGCCAGTTACCTCGACGCACGGGAACTCCCCAGCATCTGGTATAAATGCGATGAAAGAGACTCGGATCTCGCCACATTTTTCTATTACATGGGGCTTGCCGCAAAGAAGGCCGCACCGCGGCACCGGAACCCCCTCCCGCTTCTGACGCCGGAATATCTTTTCGGCATCCCTGCTTTTACCAGAAGATATTTCGAAAAACTCTACGGTCGTCTTATACCCCGCACAGCAACACTCAAGACGCATCCCGGCTTCATCATCGTTCTGGACAACTATCAGGATGTGCTCACCGACGCTCCGTTTCACGACATGGTGGCCGTTGGATTTGATGGTATCCCTGACGGAATCCGCGTCGTGGTGATCAGTCGCGGCGAGCCACCGGCCACCCTGGCCCGCATGCAGGCAAATGACAAAATCAATCTGCTGAATTACGCCGACATTCGTTTTACCCTTGACGAATCACGAAATTTGGTTCATGGGCACATTCCAACGCTGGAAAATGAACCCATAACCAGAATGCATGAAAAAACTGAGGGATGGGCCGCCGGAATAATCCTGATGCTCGAAAGAGGGATGCTTGGCGAGACGCGGAACGAAGTGGTAAAGGCCTTTAGCTATGAAAGAGTATTCGACTATTTTGCCGAGGAGATATTCGAGAGGAGGGAAAAAGAGGTTCAGGACTTTCTGCTGAAGACCTCTTTGCTGCCCATGCTCAGCGTCTCGCTGGCCGAGAAGCTGACCGGGTGCGACAGTGCGGGACGCATACTATCAACATTGAACCGCTATCATCTGTTTACGGAAAGACTAGCCGGGAGCGAACAGTATTACCAGTACCACCCATTGTTCCGGGCTTTTCTCCTGAACAGGGCGAAAAGTCTGTTCGCACCCGATGCATTGGCCGATATACAGCAAGAGGCCGCGCGGCTCCTTGAGCAAGCCGGACAGATAGAGGATGCGGCCAGGCTTTACGGCGATGCCGGAGACCGGGATGGCCTTACCCGGATGGTGATCCGTCATGCACGGGAACTCTTGCTGCAGGGTAGAAACAAAACCGTTCAGGAGTGGATAGCGTGCATCCCCGGCGAGACTGCGGATGACAATCCCTGGATTTTGTACTGGGCCGGGATGTGCTTCTTTCCCGTTGATATGCCCTGCACCAGAATTTATCTCGAAAGAGCCTTTGCCTTGTTCAAGGAGGCCAAGGACACATCAGGCATATTTCTTTCATGGGCGGGTATCGTGGATACCCATGCCTTCGGAGACGGGTGGAAGAACCTTGACGGCTGCATAGTTGTTTTTGACGACTTGTCGAGAGACCATCCCGCCTTTCCCTCGCAGGAAATAGAACTCATTGCGTCATCCAGGATGCTTTCCTCACTTACCTTGAGAAAAGCGGACAAGCCGCTACTGATACAGGGGTGGTTGCGGCGCGTATCCACTCTTCTGCAGGAAAAGCCATCCTTCGACATTTTTATGGATACTATGTTTTCCATGAGTACTTATTACTTATGGAAAGGCGAGTATGACAAAAGCGGCCTTTTGCTTGAACGGGCGGAGGCTGAAATTTGTCATCGCAAGCCATCCCCTTTTGTCACCATTCGCATAAAATTGATGAAGGGCATTCATTACTGGATTACGGCCCGGTATGATTCCGCTGTGAATACTCTGTCCCAGGGGCTGGAAATCTCCGGTCAGAGCGGTGTGCATTTTTTTGATTCCCTCTTATGGTGTTACATTGCTGCTGCGGAATTGGCGGCCGGCAATATGGAGCTTGCGGAGAAATCGCTGAAAAACCAGTTGACCTCCCTTCTCCAGATGTCGAAAACGCTGGACGTTTTCTTCTATCACGTTAACTGTGCATGGTATTCAATCCTGAATGGTAAACCGTCCCTTGCCGCCGAACATCTGGAAACAGTCTCCGCAAAGACGGAAAGCATGGGAATACCCTATTACTGGGCATTGTGGAACATCGGCATGGCCCAGGTGGCGTTTCTGCAAGGACGTACAAAGGATGCAAAGGCATATTTAAAAACGGCGCATCGCATAAGTCTGACCATGAAGAGCCGGGCAATGGAGTGGTACGCTCTTTTGATCGACGCTTGGTTCCTTTTGCATGAAGGGAAAGAAACGGAAGGGCTTCTGTCACTTCATCGCGGGCTGTCGCTGGGTAAGAAGCACGGCTATATCCATCTTGCCTTCTATCAGCCCGCAGTCATGCGATTCCTTTATGCAAAAGCGCTGGAGGAGAAGATAGAACCGGAATATGTGATGGGGCTGATCAGAAAACTGGGGCTGACTCCCCCGCAAATATCTGTCTGCGGGGCTTCGGCATGGTACCCGGAAGAATGGCCTTACCCGATAAAAATCAACACACTCGACAAGTTCGAGATACTCAGGGACAATGAACCGCTGCATGTCTCCGGCAAGGAGCAGAAAAAGCCGCTGGAACTGCTCAAGGCCTTGATCGCCTTCGGCGGCAGGAACGTGCCCGAGGCGCGTTTGACCGATGCGCTCTGGCCCGATGCCGACGGCGACCTGGCGCACAAGTCCTTCGAGACGACCCTGAGCCGGCTGCGGCGGCTGCTCGGTGGAGAGGACGTTATCAAACACCGGGCGCGACAACTGACCATAGATCCGCTCTATTGCCGGGTGGACAGCCTTGCGTTGGAGTGTCTTCTCGAAAGGATGAGGGACGCTTCTACCGATCATGTCGTGTCGCTCTGCGAAAAGGCCATTGGCCTGTATAAAGGGCCTTTCCTCCCGGCGGACACCGGCCTGCATTGGGCCGTCTCCAGTCGCGAAATACTGAAGAACAAGCTGCTGCGCATCATTCTTACGGCTGGCCGTCATTATGAGCAGGCAGGGGACTGGGAAAGGTCCGTCGAGTATTATTCGAAGGGGATTGAGATGGACAGTCTGGCCGAAGAATTCTACCGGCGCCTTATGATCTGTCATCTGAATCTCGGCAACCATGCCGATGCGGCCAAGATCTACAACCGTTGTTACCGCTTGCTTCAGGTCGAACTCGGCATTACACCCTCTCCGAAAACCACCGCAGTCTATTCCTCCATCATTCAAAAGCAGTAACCCCGTCCCTCCCTGTCCATTTTTCAATTTCATACTTCGTTGTTAATTCCACTTTTCTCGAATCTGTGGGTCATCTGTGGGTAGCCGTAT
>JANNLB010000299.1:0-3817 GCA_031396605.1 Geobacter sp.
TCATTGTGATCACTAAAAGATTCTTCTTCATCGTTTTTCACCTCCTCTCTCTCGCTTGATAGGTTCAATCAATCTACCATCTATTTCCAAATCAATTTTCAAGCGTTTGATTGCGTCTTTGGCCTCTCTGATATCATTGAATGGGCCGGCGATAACACGGTAACTATCGTTCTTTGATAACACCCTTGCCGGGATTTGTGGACCCTGGTGGTTGATAATGGCGGAAAGCCTCACAGCATCAATCTCGTCACGCACGTCAGCAGCCAAAACAGACCACGAATCCGTTTTCAGTTCCGGTATTTTTGGTCTGCCATATAATTCGCCTGGGTGCCTGACTTCTATGGGTTCCGCAACCCCTTTCCCGCTTCCTTGCCTGATCTCGAATATGGGGACAGGAATCCCGCGGGCCTCTGCCATTACGTTCTTAATTTTACTCCAGTCAAACATGCGCCCCGATTCCTTTTCAATAGTTTTCAATTTTGCATATATCTTATCAAGCTCGGCAGCATCCAACTCTTCCGTGGACGCATGAACTTCCATGTAAACTACGCCATCGCTTTGACCCAGGAGATATGGCTGGTTAACGAAGTTTACAGGTGTTTTAGCCGGAGTATTCTCATAGAGCCTTTTCACGCTTTCCGGATAGAGTCGTATGCAGCCATTGGTTGCCCTGAGACCGATGCTGGCCGGTTTATTAGTGCCATGGATCAAATAACTCGGCGCACTTAAATATAGCGCGTATTCTCCCAAGGGATTTTGAGGTCCCGGCAGAACAGCAGCGGGGAGAGGATCTCCTTTTTTCCGATGATCCCTGGCAATTGAGGCTGGCACATGCCAGGTCGGCCGGCTTACCTTGCGCTCCACACGCATCAGACCTCTGGGCGAGGGGCGCTCTTCGGTACCGACACCGACCGGGTAGGTCAATACTGCCAGTGACTCACTATTTCCTTTAAATTGAAAAAGCCTCATTGCGGCCAGGTTGATCACGATACCTTTCCTGGGGGCGTCCGGCAGGATAAAACTCAGGGGCAACATGATACGTTCTCCGGCCTCAGGCGCCCAAATATCCACCTTTGGATTAGTTGCACAGACTCCATTGAGTCCCAGGCTGAAGTGCCGTGCAATATCCGGTAGCGTATCCCCCTTTTCAAGACTGATGAATCTCAACCGGCCAATGACATCATCTCCTTTTGCAACAGAAAACTCGTTTCGTTCGACATATTCTTCCAAATGTCTTGGAATAAGCTGGTCTTCCTCATGAGCTCTCATCATTGTGGTACATCCCTGGAGAGATACCATAACGACAAAAAGAGCTATCAGACGGAGGATATTGGATAAGGATATCAGCTCAGTGATTTTGCACATGGTTCAAATGAGGTCCTTTCAAAGATGTTTACCTTTCGGTGCCGGAAGTCCGATCCGGATACAAATGTGATGGCAAAAAAAAAGCCGGGTCGCCAAATATCTGTAGGATATTTCGGCGACCCGGCTATCTCTATGAGACCCTGTAGGCTTTCCGTCCCATTCTCGCGAATGGTTTAGTATTATCGTTTAACCAATGTATTGTGCTTAGTCCGCGGGCATGATTGCCCCAAAGGGGAAGCTTGTCAAGAAAAATAGAGTCCCTCCGAAGTATTACGAACGATAAACTTCGTCATGACTGCCGATGTCGAGAAGGATGATTTCTTTGTCGGTTACCATAAGGGTCAAAGTAATGCGATAACTGTAAGCCAGGCTGACTGCATGGCATCCTGCAAGTTTGCCGGAGAGCGGATGGAGCGCGAGCCCTGGTTGAAACGGGTCCTGCTGTAGGGCGGTAATGGTAGCGGCAAAGCGGGACTTGAGATCGGGATGCTTTTTAAAGAACTTCCGCGCCTGACGGAGGAACGGTTCCGGAGTGATGATGCTGTACATGCTCACTCCTCATCTGCGTCGAGCGCCTGCAGCAGTTCATCCGCAGAAGTGAATTTCCGTGCACGCCCGGCCTTATAGTCCCGCAGCGACTCCTTGATCCGGGCCAGATATGACTCGTTGACCTCGGCTACCAATTCCTGATAACGCGCCTCGGTCAGCACCACGTACTCGGGTCGGTTGTTGCGGATGACATGCACGTCACCCATTGCGATCATACCGTCAACTGCGGCAATACCGCGCCGTTTGATCTCCTGTGCCGGGATGGTATTCATAACCGCACTCCTTGCGATACTTGATTAAGTACTTAATAGTGTGCCACAGGCGGAAGTGGGCGGCAAGTATATTCTATCCGGAAACAGCAAAGGCGCCGATTGGCCGCCTTATTGAATTAAGGGGAAAAACAATGTGGCCTGCCAAAATTATCAACAGTTCCTTACCGATGGTATTAACGAAGGAAGAAGAAACTAATTTCATAGCGGCACATGCGAGGGTCGGATATTTAGTGATGACTGTTTTGCCGATGAAGCTCGGGAACCCCAAAGGGGACGTAGTTAAGTTGGTTGACTTGCATTTTTAGTTTACAAACTTAACTACGTCCCTCTTGTCTTCCCCAGTTTAGGGAAGGTCTTGCCACGGTACTTTTTCCCCTCAACCTTGGTTCGGACATCGCGGTAGTGACGATGCATGGCTTCGAGAAATTCAGGATTTTCGTTGACGAGCTCAACAAAAATATCGAGCAGTTGCCCGGCATAGGGAGACTGTTCATGGATATCATCCAGAAACGGCCCCGCCAGATCGTCATCCGGGTCAAATCCCATGCCGATGACTGCCTTTTGCTGCATCTTTTCATTCAGTACGAACAGGGTTGTCCGGCGACAGTCACACCCTTTGTCGGTACAGTAGAATTCAATGAATCCGTATGCCCCTTTGGGGATTTTGCCGGTTTAGCGATCAAGTTGCAGCGCCATGACCGGTTCTTCTTTTTCCGGGGAAATGATGGAATAGGGTTGTAATGACATGGATAACTCCAGCGGGGAGATGAACAACTGGTGAGAACAATACTATGGAACCAGGTAGTGGTCAAGAAAGTGGGATGTGGCGTTTTTCATGTGCTGAAGAAAAAATTGAGTTCCATTCGGGTCAGACCCTAAGTTAATGCAAAACCGGGCAGACCGGGCTGCACTTCGAGGATAGTACCGAGTCGCATCTGAACTCTGTCACAGGCATTATTAAGCAAACGTTCGGCCTCTGCAGCCGGTACGGGCCTGCTGAACAGGTAACCCTGCATCTCGTCGCACCCGAGCTGATGCAGCGTTTTCATTTGATAGTTTGTCTCAACGCCCTCTGCCACCAGATGCAGGCAAAAGCCCTTGGCGATGTCAACAATTGCCTGAATGATCGCGGAACTGCGATGTTCCTCCGACAAATCCCGTACAAAGGACTGGTCGATCTTGATGGTGCTGATTGGAATCAGACGCAGGTAATTGAGCGAAGAATAGCATGTGCCGAAATCATCAATTGAAATGCGCACACCCAGCTCCCTGATAACACTCATTTTTTTAATAACGCTGGCGGCATCGTGCAGAAGAATGTTTTCCGTTATCTCTATCTCAAGTGAATCGTCCGGCAGGCGGTGTTTGTTCACCTGGGAGGAAACCCGTTCCACCATGTCGCTGCGCTGAAATTCCTGCGGAGAAACATTGATCGACATGCGCAGATCATCCAACCCCATTGCGTGCCACTTGGCCAGTTGGCTGCAAGCCTCGGCCAGCACCCAGTCGGTAATGTCGCCGATCAGTCCGACTTCCTCGGCCAGATCGATGAAAGTGCGCGGATTCATCAGACCGTGCAGCGGATGATGCCAACGGATCAATGCTTCCATGCCGACAATCTGAAAGTCTAT
>JANNLB010000067.1:0-28790 GCA_031396605.1 Geobacter sp.
ACCGAGGGGCTGTTTATTATATCCTAACTCTATAGGGCTGTTTTCATGTTGGTCACCTACTTTATTAACGATGTTTAAAATTTACTGTTAATTTGCATCGGCTTTTATAAAAACGGCAAGATCAAGCTCTCCCGCAAGGAAGCGCTTGGGTATAATCTTGACGGGACAAAGGTTGACGCGGCGTAGATTCAGTGTTTGCAGCTGTCTGATGGTATGAATAGGGGCGGAGCCGGTAACGGCTCCGCCTTTTCTTTTGCCGGCAATTGATGCATAGTACAACTGGATTCAATTCCGGTTGGAGGTGGGTCATGGACAAGCGTCGGCTGGCCGCTATTGATATAGGTACCAATTCGATTCGCTGCATCGTTGTCGAGGTTGACCTGCAGGGGCGTTACACGATTCTTGATGATGAAAAAGCAACCGTGCGGCTCGGCGAGAATCTGGCGGCAAGCGGCGTCATCTCTGCCGCGGCATTTGCCCGGGCGGTTGATGCCGTGTCACGGATTCATAAGCTGATCGATGGTCTGAAAGTGTCGGAAGTTGAAGCGGTAGCTACCAGTGCCGTGAGGAGTGCCTCAAACGGGGAAGAACTCGTTTCGGTACTGACCCGTGAACTCGGGCGGGAGATCAGGGTCATATCGGGAGATGAAGAGGCCGAGCTGGTTGCCCTGTCAGCGCGCCACAACTTTGATATGAGCGGCAAACGCTATATGATCATCGATATCGGCGGCGGCAGTGTGGAGATCATGAGTGCCGTTGCCAACCATGTCGAGAGCTGCTTTTCGCTGGATCTGGGTGCCGTGCTCATGACCGACAGGTTCATGAAGTCCGATCCGGTGCAACCATCTGAACTAACGAAACTTAAACGCTTTGTTCGCTCGGTGCTGAAATCCCGTTTCCCGGAAGATCGACCGTCGGTACAGACCTTTATCGGCTCAGGTGGAACCATAACGACCCTGGCGAGTATGGTTATGAATATGCGCAAGCAGTCGTTTTCATCCTCGCATGGTTTTGAAGTGCTCCGCTCGGAGGTCGTCCATCTGCTGGCAATGCTGGTGCGTAAAGATGTAAAGTCACTCAGGAATGTCCCCGGACTTAACCCGGATCGTGCCGATATCATTGTTGCCGGGCTCGTTGTAATTGATGAATTGATGAAGTTTTTCGGGGCCAACATGATGCTGGTCAATGAGCGCGGTATCCGCGAGGGGTTGATTATCAGCTGTATGAAACGGCTGCAGCTGCTTCCCGATTCGAGTACGCAGCGAAGCTGGAAGGGGTCGATTCTCGACTTTGCCCGTTCATGCCATTTTGACGAGCCGCATTCACGACATGTCGCCAAGGTTTCCTTGAGTATCTTTGATTACCTTGCAAAAGAATTCGGACTTAAAAAAAACGACCGGAAACTTCTTGAAGCTGCTGCACTCTTGCATGACGTCGGTTATTTCATCAGCTACAACAGTCACCATAAGCATTCCCATCATCTGATCCGTCACGCCGAACTGTTCGGGTTTTCACCATTGGAACGTGAAATGATGGCACTGGTCGCCCGCTATCATCGCAAGTCACTGCCGAAGAAAAATCACCCTGAATATGATCGACTGGAACCGAAAGATCAGCAAATCGTAAGTCGGCTTGGCGGCATCCTCCGTTTGTCGGACGGCCTTGACCGTCGCAGAAGCGGTCTGGTAGAAGTTGTGGCGCTTAAACGGAGCGGATCGACCTTCAGTTTTAAGCTGCTCGGCACGGAAGACATATCCGTAGAAATATTCGGGGGGAACGCCAAAAAAGATCTTTTCGAAAAAGCGTTCGGGGGGGTGGTGGTTTTTGAAGTGTAACGGGCCTGGCCTTGACATGTCGCCCGGTCTTTTGGGCGGTCTGGTCGTAGGCCTTGTGAGGTGAGTTTGTTAAAAAGTACAAGCGCTGATGCGACATTACCTCGAAAGGTATACGAAACCTCCTGACCATTTCCCTTGACTTGACTGGTTTGCTGTACTAACTTCTCTAAAATTTTCATCAGCAAGGAGTTGTCCATGCACTATGACAAACTGATCGAAGGGCTGACCTTCGATGATGTCCTGCTTGTTCCTGCCCATTCACTGATTCTCCCCCGTGACGCCAACCTTACTACCCGCATTTCCCGAAACATACCTCTGAATATTCCGCTGGTGAGTGCGGCCATGGATACGGTTACCGAAGCCCGTACCGCGATCTGTATGGCTCGTGAAGGGGGGCTTGGCATTATTCACAAGAACCTCTCGATCGAGGCTCAGGCATATGAAGTCGATAAGGTGAAAAAGAGCGAGTCCGGCATGATCGTTGACCCGATCACCATGCGCCCGACGCAGAAAATCGGTGAAGCGCTGGATATCATGCGGCGTTATCGCATCTCCGGGGTACCGGTCACCAAGGCTAACGGTAAGCTGGTTGGTATCCTGACCAATCGTGACCTCCGTTTCGAGACCGATTTCGATCTGCCGATCTCGGCCCGCATGACCAAACGTAATCTGGTGACTGTTGCGGTCGGAACTACACTGGAGCAGGCCAAGGAGATCCTTAAGCATACCCGTGTGGAGAAGTTGCTGGTGGTTGATAATGACCGTTTCCTTAAGGGGCTGATTACCATCAAGGATATAGAGAAGGTCAAAAAATATCCCTTTGCCTGCAAGGACAGCCTGGGACGGCTGCGGACCGGTGCGGCGGTTGGGCCTACCGATGAAATGGAAGCACGCATGGAGGCGTTGATTAAAGCCGGGGTTGACGTGATCGTGATAGACACCGCGCACGGTCATTCACAGGGGGTTATCGAGGCGGTTCAGCGCGCCAAGTCCACCTTTCCCGGCGTGGAAATCATCGCAGGCAATATTGCCACAGCCGAGGCGGCTGAAGCCTTGATCAAAGCCGGTGCTGACGGAATAAAGGTTGGCATCGGTCCCGGTTCGATCTGTACAACCCGCATTGTGGCCGGTGTCGGAGTCCCACAGATTACCGCTATCCATGAATGTGCCCGTATGGCTCACAAGTATGGTATTCCGGTTATTGCCGACGGCGGCATCAAGTATTCCGGAGATCTTCCCAAGGCGGTAACGGCCGGCGCCGATTGTATCATGATCGGTTCGCTGTTTGCCGGCACCGATGAGTCGCCCGGCGATACGGTTCTGTATCAGGGACGTACTTACAAGAGTTATCGAGGTATGGGTTCAATCGGGGCTATGAAAGACGGCAGCAAGGATCGCTATTTCCAGTCCGACGTTGGTGAGGACGTCAAGCTGGTTCCGGAGGGGATCGAAGGGATGGTTCCGCTGCGCGGACCACTGTCAGCCAATATTCACCAACTGCTCGGAGGGCTGCGTTCAGGAATGGGGTACACCGGTTGCGGAAGCCTCAAGGAACTGCAGGATAATGGGCGCTTTATCCGTATCACCGGCGCCGGTCTTAAAGAGTCGCACGTCCACGATGTTACGATAACAAAGGAAGCGCCTAACTATCGGGTGGGCAGCTGATAGCTGGTGTCAAGCTTGTTGGCGTATACTTGAATTTAAGATTGCCCCGTATTTTGTTCCAAGATACGGGGTATTTTTTTTGTATCCACCTCGGCGTTGTCCGGTTATGTCTTTGCAATAGCCCAGTAGGGGTGTTTGATGGAAGCCGTGATTGCATACAGGCGAGTAATCAAGGCTTGCTATTGTAGTTTGCATCGAATATTATTTTGTTAAACGGAAAACATATCGATAGGAGTAAACCATGAATGCCGTAAAACTTTCACCAAAATACCAAGTAGTGATTCCACGCGATGTCCGTGAAAACCTGCATCTAATTCCTGGGCAGATGATGCAGGTCATCGCCTACGGCAATAGGATTGAGCTGATGCCGTCCAGAGATATCCGGGAAATGCGGGGTTTTCTCAAGGGTATTGATACAACTGTGAGTAGAGAGGAAGACCGCCTGTGAACATCGTGGACTCATCGGGATGGCTGGAGTATTTCTCGGACGGCCCGAATGCCGGCTGCTTTGCGGAGCCTCTTGGAAACGTCTCGGAATTATTGGTGCCGACAATTATTTTGTATGAGGTGTTCAAAGTGGTCTGTCGTCAACGCGGAGAAGACTCGGCACTTCAAGCAACGGCATTAATGCAGCAGGGCAGAATCATTGAATTATCTTCGTCAATCGCTCTGTTGGCTGCGAAACTGAGCCTGGATGCAAAGATACCAATGGCCGACAGCATTATTCTGGCCACGACACAGACAAATAACGCGATTCTCTGGACACAGGACAATGATTTTGAAGGACTACCTGGTGTCAAGTATTTTCCAAAACTATCTTCCTGAATACGGGTATGAAGAGAAGGGCGAACAGAGCGAAAATCCCGCTAGTCCGGTGATATACGGATTCTTCCGTGGCAATTGTTTCTTGAAGAGTTGTGGAGTGGTTTGATTGTTTGACAAACTTGATCGAGAATATGAATTCCGGCAAGATGGATTTTTACGCTGGAGTGTGCGAGCGAATAAAGATTGTCAATGAATAAATGTTCCATTTGGGAAGTTCACCGGTTCACGCGCACGCGCGTGAACCGGTGAACAACGAGTTGAACAGAAATAAAGGAGTAAATTCAATGGCATATGCAACTGATAAAATGGAGGATGCTGAGAAACTTATCCGGAAAATTGTTGATAATCGCTATGTCGGAAGAACATTGGAAATATGCCGCTGGCTTCTATCCTTTAATGAGCAGGAAAGCCATAAAATAAAGTGCTACCAAACATTCGGGAAAAGACCTGATGTCAGGTTTTGCATCGACACAGGATTTGACTGCGAAAAAGAACGAATCATGACAGGTTTTGTGGTGGTTGAGTCAAATTTTGAAATTGGCGGGTTGTATTCAAGGAATCCAAAACTGTTTCCGTATTTTAAGTTCGACAATTTGAGGCGGTGGCGGATAAACAGTGGCGATGTCTCAAAATTATCAATTGAGAAAGTACGTGAACATATTCTTGAATCTTATCTAGTCAAAATCAATGACTTGAATTTGCCTTCGATTATGAATAAATGAATCAATAACATCTAGCATAAACCAATTTCACTATGAGAACCGAGACGAACCAAATCGAGATGATCGTCATCCGGTTTCCGGTAAATCAAGATCAGGTCTGGCTTGATGTGGCAGTCTCATGATCCGCCCATTCACCGGAGAGCGGATGATCGAAGTTACGACGAGGTAATGGCTCATCGGCGGCGAGAAGATTCACAACCTCCATCAGAGCGGCATCAAGTGTTCTTCCAAGCCGTCCTGATTTTTCCCGTTTATAATCGCGCTTGAAACGACCGGTGTAGTTAATCTCTCGCATTCAACATCTCAAGGAGGTTTTTAGCGGAGCCAGCCGCAACGAGTTCACCACGCCGCGCGGCTCTCATTGCTTCAATGGTTTCCTCATTGGGGACGAGCGGTTCAAACGGCAACATCTTTTCTTTTGCTATTCGCATCATCATCATGCGGAAAGCATCGGAGGAGGTAAGGCCAATGGAGGCAAGCACCGCCTCTGCCTCAGCCTTAATATGTCCGTCAATCCTTGCTCGAACAACAGAGTTATGAGTTGCTAACATAATAGTTTCTCCTTTGAGCTACATTGTAGCCCAGAGACTGAATAGGGTCAAGTTTATTACCACATGAACAGGCAACCCAACATCGAAACAGCGAATGTCCAACTTACGCCTCGACCAGACGGCGGGAAACAGCCCCTGCCGCAGGTCAGCCGAAACCCCGTTATAAACAGGACCTAAAAAACTGAGTGTCCTTAAGTGGGGGTACCTCCTGTGTCAGGCTTGACATTCGGATATTAATAAAATACAGCGAAAACTATCAAAGGTAATTTGTACCGGCAAGCTGCGAATGCGGCCCCTTTTTCTGACTTGCATCTAATGTGTCAAACGAGATACAATCCAAAAAACGGTACAGCGGAGGAAATGATATGCCACGGGCTGCAATGATTCATGCACGGATGGAACCGGAATTAAAACAGAATGTTGAGAGTATCTTCAGGGCACTTGGAATGACCACAACCGAAGCCGTAACGCTTTTTTACAAGCAAGTAAAGATGCGGCATGGATTGCCGTTTACGGTTGAAGTGCCGGATGAAGAGCTTGACATCTGGCAGAGAGAAGAGATCAAAAAAGGTCTGGAGGAGATGAGGGCCGGAAAGCTGGTTGACCACTCCGATGTTGTCAAACGCCGGGCGTCCCGGCAATGAGAATCCGCTGGACTGAAGGAGCAGATGGTAATTTCGGCCAAGTGGAGGAACATATTGCCCAGGATAATCCACCGGCTGCAGTTGCTACGGTAAATAAGATCATCGAAGCTGCACAGATGCTGGCAGACTATCCGACCATCGGAAAACGCGGTCGCGAACACGGCACACGAGAACTTGTTGTTGCCGGTCTCCCGTACATCGTAATTTATGCTGTACAGTGTGAGGAACTAGTTATTCTCCGGGTGCTGCATACATCCATGAAATACCCTTACCCATCAATCTGAAAGAGGAAAATATGACTACCGATATCCACAGCCAGAAAATTCTGATACTCGACTTCGGTTCACAGTACACCCAGTTGATCGCCCGCCGGGTCCGGGAAGCACATGTCTACTGCGAACTGCATCCGTTCGACATGGATCTTGCGGCAATCCGCGCCTTTGCCCCCAACGGGATCATTCTTTCCGGTGGTCCCCGCTCGGTCTATGACGAGGGTGCTCCTTCCGTTGCAGAGGAACTGTTCGAACTGGGGGTGCCGGTGCTTGGGATCTGCTACGGCATGCAGCTGATGAGCCGCCATTTCGGCGGTGAGGTCGTGCCGGCCGGCAAGCGTGAATTCGGTCATGCCGAGTTGCTCTCTATCGGACAGCCGGGGCCGCTTTTTGACGGTTTCTTTGTCGATGGTTCCAGTCCGGTCTGGATGAGCCATGGCGACCATGTCGCCCATGTGCCGGACGGTTTTGAAGTTGTCGCCGGGAGTGCCAACGCCCCGGTATGCGCCATCCAGAATGTCGTCAGGAATCTCTACGGAGTGCAGTTTCATCCCGAGGTCAACCATACACCGCGCGGCGAACAGTTCATCGACACGTTTGTGCGGAGGATCTGCGGTTGCAGCGGTCAATGGACTCCCGGTCAGATTATCGAGGATTCCGTTGAACGGATCCGTCGCCAGGTCGGCAGCGATACCGTCATTCTCGGGCTCTCCGGCGGTGTTGACTCTTCCGTTGCCGCAGCCCTGATCCACCGTGCGATCGGCGACCTGCTGACCTGCGTCTTTGTCGATAACGGACTGCTCCGTCTGGGGGAGGGTGATCAGGTTATGGCGACCTTTGCCCAGAATCTGGGAGTCAAGGTAATCCGGGTTGACGCCGAGGAGCGCTTTCTGACCGCTCTGGCCGGAGTGAGTGAACCTGAACAGAAACGCAAGATCATCGGCGGGCTGTTTGTTGATATTTTTGAAGAGCAGTCGAAGCTGATTGCCGATGCAAACTGGCTGGCACAGGGAACAATCTATCCGGATGTCATTGAATCTGCCGGGGCAAAAACCGGCAAGGCCCATAATATCAAGAGTCATCACAATGTTGGCGGGTTGCCCGATTATATGAAACTCAAACTCCTTGAACCGCTCAGGGAGCTTTTCAAGGACGAGGTGCGGGCCATCGGGGAAGAGCTCGGCCTGCCTCGTCAGATGGTCTGGCGTCATCCCTTTCCCGGCCCCGGCCTGGGAGTACGGATCCTCGGCGAAGTGAAAAAGGAGTATTGCGACATCCTGCGCCGGGCTGATGCCATCTATATCGAGGAAATCTATGCCGCAGGACATTATGACAAGATCAGTCAGGCCTTTGCGGTGTTTCTGCCGGTCAAGAGCGTCGGAGTCATGGGAGATGGCCGTACCTATGAGTATGTTATCGCATTGCGGGCGGTGGAGACTAAAGATTTTATGACCGCGAGCTGGTATCCGATGCCGTATGAGGATCTGGCTCGCATCAGCGGCCGTATTATCAACGAGGTAAAAGGTATCAACCGGGTCGTCTATGATATTTCCAGCAAACCCCCGGCAACAATTGAGTGGGAATAGCCCCTGCTTCGGTACTAATTGTCCTCTCCAGATAAACAGAGATAGTACGTTGAGGAGCCGAAGACGAGCCAACGAAGATAGCGCTTTGATTTGGAAATGGAATTATTCCCTGAACGCGCGCATCATCAGTTCATAGTCCTCAAGCAGAGACTGCAAGTCTTCTTCATGCTCCACCTCCTGCTGCAGGATGGTCAGCACCATGTTGTAGGTAACCGGATCCTTTTCCCTTGTAATATCCATCAACCTCTTATAAACGCCGATGGCGCACTGTTCACCCTTGATGTTCTGCTCAAGCAGTGTCTTGACGAACGGGTCATCCGGTGCGTCATAGCCGCAGTTGGTGAAATTGTACCATTCTTCGGGCTTGGTGACGGGAGTCCCGCCCAACTGGATGATGCGCATCGCCACCATATCGGCGTGCAGCAGCTCTTCGGTGGCGTGCTGCAGCAACTCGGCGCCAACGGCGCCTTTCATCGGCCCCTTCACCAGTTTTGCACCCAGCCAGTACTGATGATAGGCCAGCCATTCATCACAATATGCCCTGCGCAGCAAATCAAGCAGTTCATCCACATCCATCCCGATAATTTCACGTCCTTTTGATCCCATACCTGCCTCCTCCTTTTATTACCTAATTCCATTTCCAAATCAAAGCGCTATCTTCGTTGGCTCGTCTTCGGCTCCTCAACGTACTATCTGTACGCTTCGTCGCCTCAATCCTTTCCGCCTTGATTTCATCTTTGATTTGAAATTGGTATAACTGTTCTCTCCGGCCCAAAGTATCTACTTAACAAACGTGCCGCGCTGGTATTCCTCAAATGCGACCTTCAACTCATCCTGGGTATTCATCACAATCGGGCCGTACCAGGCCACCGGTTCGCCCAGCGGTTTTCCGGAGACAAAAAGGTAGCGCACCGGCTTATCCGTCGTAGTTACCTGAACCGCGGAGCCGGCATGCTCAAACAGCACCACGGTTTCAGCCGCGCAGCAGCAGCGGCGCTCGGTGTCCGACCAGCCGTGACCGACCATCTCATAGGCATAGGCATCGCGCTGATCGTCGAAGTATCCCTCACCTGAGAGAATATAGGCAAAGGCGGTATGTCCGAGCGCCAGCGGGTGAGTAAACTCGGATCCGGCAGGTACGCTGATGTCGAGCATTTCCGGCTCGATCACGATATCTCCCACCGGCCCCCTAACGCCCTCCACCTCACCGGCGATGACCTTGACCGTCACACCGTTATCAAGTATCACTTCCGGAATCCCGGCCGCCTTGACGTCACGGTAGCGGGGCGCCATCATCTTCTGCGCGGCCGGCAGATTGGCCCAGAACTGGAAACCCCACATCGTACCGGTAGGGCTCAACTGCGGCATCTCCTGATGGATGATGCCGCTGCCGGCGGTCATCCACTGCACATCCCCGGCGCTTATGGCCCCCTTGTTGCCCATGCTGTCGCCATTCACCACCAGTCACTCCAGCACATAGGTAATGGTCTCGATGCCCCGGTGGGGATGCCAGGGGAAACCGGCCAGGTATTCGTCAGGTTTGGAGGTATGGAAGTCGTCCAGCATCAGGAACGGGTCGAACTGCGGCACCTGGGAATAGCCGAAGGCCCGCTTCAGGTGGACACCGGCCCCTTCGATGGTGGGACGGCTCTTGAAGATCTTGGCAATGCGACGGGTGGTCATGGCGAATCTCCCTTACTTAGCTGATTTAAATAAACGTTATATCAGAATGCAAAGCGGGTGCAACTGATCCTCTGATATCCTCTTCATGCCCAAATTCGGCATGCAGGCATCTCTTATTCTCCCTTGCCGAGGAATTCCAGGAGAGCCCTGTTGACCTGCTCGGCGTGGGTCCAATTCAAACCGTGCGGCCCACCCGATATCACCACCAGCCTGCTTCCCTTGATATACTCGATGATGCGTTTACCGGTGGCGTCAAGGGGGAGAATCCGGTCGGCATCTCCGTGAATGACCAGGGTCGGCACGTAGATCCGTTTAAGGTCCTCCCGGAAATCGGTCAGCCAGGCCGAGACGCAAGCAAGAGTACCGATGGGGGAGGCACCGGCAGCAATGTTCCAGCTGAGCCGGATCACTTCGTCGCTGAGCCGCTTGCCAATGTTATCGTCCACGTTGTAAAAATTCGTAAAAAAGCTGGTAAGAAATGCCGGACGGTCGGCGATAATCCCGAGCTTGATGCCGTCGAAGACTGTGCCGTCCACCCCTTCGGGGTTGTCGGCCCTCTTCAACAGGAATGGCGGGATCGCCGCCATGAAGACCGCCTTACTCACCCGCCCGGAGCCGAAAGTACCCAGATAGCGGGCCACCTCGCCTCCTCCCATGGAGAAGCCGACCAAAGTCGCTTCACTCAGGTCCAGCTGTGTCATGAGTTTGTTCAGGTCGGCGGCCAGAGTGTCGTAATCGTAGCCGGTAGTCGGCCTGCCGGAGTTGCCGAAACCCCGGCGGTCATAGGTGATGACCCGGTACCCGGCATTGAGCAGGGCCGGCAGCTGTTTTTCCCAGGAAGCACCGCTCAGTGGCCAGCCGTGGATCAGTACGACCGGTTTGCCGGTGCCGTGGTCTTCGTAGTAGAGATTGATGTTGGTCGAGTTTTCTTTCCCAACAGTTATGTAGTTCATATGGTTTCTCCTTTTTTGTAAGCATTATAGCTGGATCATGCTACAGATGCGGCGGTAATCCGCCGGTGTGTCCATGTCAAGCAGTACACCCGGATCGTCCACGTTGAGGCTGCGGACCCGGTTCGGGTCCCGTCGAACCAGGTCACGGAGGATCATATCTTCGACCAGTTCGTTCAGAACCGCCCGGGGAAAGAGCAGCGGATGGCCGCGCCGTTCCTGGTGGCACGGAATGATGATGCTGCCGGGTGAATTTCCATGTGCTTCGACCAAGCTGTTAATGGTACCTGCGGAAACCAGCGGGTAATCGCAGAGCGAGACAATCACGCCGCTCACATCAGCCGTCAGGGCGTTACGACCGGCCCGCACCGAGGAGGCCATGTCCCCTTCGCATTCCTGATTGACCACGATCCTGACCGGGCAGTCCCGAACCTCCTCAGCCACCTCATACCCTTCTTCCGAAACGACCACTACAATCTCGCCGGCCCCGCCCGTGACGAGTGCGCCGATACAGCGGATAATCACCGTGCTCTCGCCCAACGGCAACAACTGCTTGCAGCTCCCCATGCGCCGGGATTTTCCGGCCGCAAGCAGAATCGCCGCCACGCTGCCGGTCACTTCCCACCCCTGTTGGCGATCAACACCACTTCCTCGTATAGTTCAAGATCGGTCAATCCATCACCCATTTCTTAATAAAAAAGCGATTTTTTCAGGCGTCATGGGCAGTGAGCGCATCCGTGCACCCGTGGCCGCAAACAGGGCATTGGCCACCGCCGGAGCGATGGGAGGAACACCCGGTTCGCCCACGCCGCCCGGCGGCTCGCTGCTTTCGATGATATGCACCTCCACCCGCGGCATGACCGGCATTCGCACCAGAGGATAGTCGTTGAAGTTGCCCTGCTCCACCCGGCCGTTCTTGAGAGTAATGGCGCCGTAGAGAGCGGCAGAAAGACCGAAGGTGATGCCGGATTCCATCTGGGCCTTGATCGTGTCCGGATTGACGATGCGGCCGCAGTCGACCGCGCAGACCACCCGGTGCACCGTGATGTTTCCTTTTTTATCCAGCGACACCTCCGCCACCTGGGCGATGAAGCTGCCGAAGGATTCGTGCACGGCGATGCCCCGTCCTCGCCCCGCAGGGAGCGGTTTGCTCCAGCCGGCCTTCTTTGCCGCGGTTTCCAGCACCTTCAGTGTTCGGGGATGTTTGGCCAGGAGGGTACGCCGGTACTGGTAGGGGTCCTTTCCGGCAGCGTGCGCCAGTTCGTCCAAAAAACTCTCCATGACGAAGGCGGTGTGGGAGTGCCCCACCGAGCGCCACCAGAGCACCGGCACGGCGTTCCTGGGGCTGTGCAGCTCAACCTGCAGGTTGGGGATGGCATAGGGGGTATTTGCGGCGCCTTCTACCGAAGTATCGTCGATACCGTCCTTGACCATGGCCGACTCAAAGGCAGTACCGGCGATGATCGACTGCCCCACGATGCGGTGGTGCCAGGCCAGCGGCATCCCCTTCTCATCGAGACAGGCCGCTACCCGGTCATACCACATCGGGCGGTAGTAGCCGGCCCGGGTATCATCTTCGCGGGTGCGGATCACCTTGACCGGCAGTCCGATCTCCTTGGCGACCTGAACCGCTTCGATAACGAAGTCGGAGCCGGTACAGGCCCGTCGGCCGAAGCCGCCACCCAGAAAAGTGGTTTCCAGAGTCACCTGTTCCGGCTCGAGCCCGGCCACCTGCGCCGCAGCATTCCGGTCCACAGTCTGGAACTGGCTGCCGGTACGGATCAGGCAGCTGTCCTTTTTCAAATCAACGAAGCAGTTGAGCGGCTCCATGGGGGCATGGGCCAGGTAGGGCACCTCGTATTCGACCTCGAAACGTGTGTCACTTTTGGCCAGTACTGCCGAGGCGTCCCCATCCTTGCGTGCCACCAGGCCGGGGGTTGCAGCCAGGCGAGCATATTCTTCACGCATGGCGGAAGTCGAAATCTTTGCCCCTTCTCCCTCCTCCCAAACGATCTCCAACAGCTCGCGCCCCTTCAGTGCCGGCCAGAAGCCGTCGGCCACCACCGCCACGCCAGCATCAACCGCCACCACCGAATGTACACCGGGGACAGCCTTGGCCTTGGCAGCGTCAAAGTTTTTGACCTTGCCGCCAAAGACCGGTGGACGGGCGATGACGGCGGTCAGCATGCCCGGAAGATGGACGTCGATGCCGAAGACCGCCTTTCCGTTGATTTTGGCCGGGCTGTCCAGGCGCTTGAGCGGCTTGCCGAGCAGCTTTTTTGCCCCGGATTTGAGCTTCGGTTCCTTCGGCACCGGCAGTTTCGCGGCTCTGGCTGCAAGTTTGCCAAAGCTGAGCTGCTTGCCTCCGGGGCCACGCACGATTCCGTTCCCGGCCAGGCAGTCGGCAGGATCAACCTTCCACTGCTGTGCCGCTGCGGCGACCAGCATCTCACGGGCTGCGGCTCCGGCCAAAGAAAGCCGGTCCCACTCGGAACGCACGCTGCTGCTGCCGCCGGTGACCATGATCGGCCCGAACTGGGCATGGTTGTACTCCGGAGCAACCGGAGAAGCCTGGAATCGTACATTTTTCCAGTCGCAACAGAGCTCCTCGGCCAGCAGCATGGGGAGCGAAGTGTAGACCCCTTGCCCCATCTCGGACTTGTTGACAATGACCGTCACGGACTCATCCGTGCCGATACGCAGAAAGGCATTGAGTGCGAAGGCAGCCTCACCGGCCGCGACCGCGTCACGAGTGCCGAAAGGGAGATGGCAGGCCAGCAGCAGCCCGCCTCCGGCCAGGGCGCTGGTTTTCATGAACTGTCTCCTGCTCATGGTGGATGTGGTGCTCATGGTTTTTCCCCTCTCTTCATCGCAGGTTTTCCGCTGGCGGCATGGATCGCAAGGCGGATGCGGCCATAGGTACCGCAACGGCAGAGGTTGCCGGTCATGGCGCTGTCAATATCGGCGTCGGTCGGTTTCGGTTTCTTCTCCAGTAGTGCCACGGCAGACATGATCTGTCCCGGCTGGCAGTAGCCGCACTGGGATACCTCCTGGGTCAGCCAGGCCTTCTTGACCGGGTGATTCTCCGGGATGCCCTCGATGGTGAGCACCTTCTTCCCCTGCACGTCCCCCACCGGGGTAATGCATGAGCGTTGGGGCGTGCCGTCAATATGGACCGTGCAGGCGCCGCACAGACCCTCGCCGCAGCCGAACTTGGTGCCGGTAAACCCCAACTTATCCCGCAGCACCCACAACAGCGGCGTGTCCGGGCTGACATCCACCTGCTGCTCCTTGCCGTTGACTTTGAAGATAATCATCACGATTCTCCTTTCATAACTGACCGACGTTTATCGGTTGCTTCATAGTTTATCACCCTTTTCAAGATTGTCGATCAACCGGACAACCGCCAGTTTCCTGGCTTTGACATCCACGGTCATCTCCTGCCCCCGCACACCGTCGGGAAGATCAGCCGGATTATCGAACGGCAGGGCAATGCGGAACGTGGTGCCGGTCGAATCGTCGCTTTCGACGGTCAAAGAACCGTGATGTTCCTCGATGATACGTTGGGTAATCGAGAGTCCGAGTCCTGTACCGGCCCCTTTGCGGGTAAAGAACGGCTCGAAGATCAGCGGCAGATCCTGCTGCGGTATCCCGGGGCCGTTGTCATGAATTGCAACCGTGACGGTCGTGTCACGGCACTCGGTTGCAATCGAAATTTCTCCCCCTGACTCAAGTACCTCGAGCGCATTTTTCAGGATATTGATCAGTGCCTGGCGTATTTTTTCGGGGTCGAATCTGAACTGAGGCAGCGATGCATACGAAACGTTCAGGGTAACACCCTGTTTCTCGGCTTGTCTGCGCATCAACAGCAGAATGTCTTTCACCAGTTGTGTCAGATCTCCCTCCCTGAAAGAGGTACGCACCGGTGAAGAGTAGTTGAGCAAGGCGCTGATAAGCCGTTCGACCCGCTCTATCTCCGACAATGCCTTGGAAAGCATCTCTTTATCTTCTGCGCTAAAGCCCGGTTTGTCGTGAAGATCATCAAGGAGAAGCGAAATGCCGGTCAAGGGGTTGCGGACTTCGTGAGCTATCCCGGCCGAAAGTTTGCCGAGCGACGCCAGGCGGTCCAACCGTATTGTCTCTTCACGCAAGCGCTCGCGCTCCGTTTCGTTCCGCAGAGTTATGGTCAATCCCATTTCAGCATCGGCGCCGATCGGAAACAGACCGAAATCGTAATAGGTCATCTCGCCGTCGATCAGTCGACTCAGCGGTTCCCGACCGTATCCCTGACTCGACTGCAGTACGGTATCTATCCGTGCAGAGACATCAGGCCATTCTGCAAACACATTGTTATACATTTCGCCAAGCCAGGCGGTATCGGGAAGGAAACTCAGTCCTACTCCGTTGATCGAGGTCAGAACACCGGCGGGTGAAATCGTGATGATTGCGCTTGAAATACTTTCCAGAATACTGGTCTTGAAATTGCGCTCTTCGAGAATATCCATTCGAGACCGCTGCAACTCATCAAGCGTTGCCAGAAGGCTGTTTTTACGGGTTTCCAGTTCATCGGCCATAAAATTGAACGTTCGGCCAAGTACACCGATTTCATCGGAAGAGGTCGCGACAACCCGGCTGCGAATGTCACCTTCAGCAAGTTTATGGGCTCCTTCTGTTAATTGCAGCAACGGACGGGTGATGCCGCGCGATAATCCCCAGGCCGAAAATCCGGCCAGAATTGACGTGATCAGAAGTATGAAACCGCTTCGTGTCCGATGTTCACCCAGTTGCAGGTTGATCAAACGGCTCCCTTTCCGTGCGGCATCCTGAAACTGGTCGAGTTGAAAGCCGATGGTGATCCCTCCGAACACGCCGTGACGTGCATAATCACCGCTGTCGTAGATAATTGGCGCGTATGCCATGATCTTCTTTGCTCCGCCGACATTGGTAGTATCTACGAAGCCGGCTTTCTGCTTTCTGACCTGATCGGCAACCAGTGGGTAGTTGGGGTGAATAAACCCCGCATGGTCCAGATTGAATGGTATTCGCCCGTTGTCTATGTCTGATTTGGCAGAAGATGCAGAATAGGGGGGGATCAGCTGGCCGCGGGCATCAAGGCCTCGAATATCCCAGTATTTCGGATGTGTGATTATCCACCCCTCATCATCGAACATGAAAGCGTAGTTGCCGCTACTGTAGGAGGGAAATACCGTAGAAAAATTGTGACCGGGATCGATATGCTGGGTAAACTCCATCAGATGACGATGGTCAAGCGACACGACAACCACGCCGTTGAACGTGCCTCTAGCGTCAAACAGAGCCGCTGCAAGCCTGATAACGCCCTGATATGACTTGCCGTCACGGGCGTGTTCCGGTTCGTCGGCGCCGTTCAGCTGATCCTGTTTCGAGATGTGAAAGCCGGTGAGATGAGAAACATATATTTTACCCGGTTGGGTGCGAACCCTGATGAAATAATCTTCTGTCAGGAATTCTGTCCGGGCAGGCTCGGCAACATTTCTCAGTTTTATCGCGGGGACGACCGCGCCATCCCTGATAACAAGCTTTTCCCGGCCATTTTTGTCTATCAGGGCTATGCTGCGGTACAACGGCACCTGCTCTCGTATTTCAAGCGGGGCTGAAGCACTCCCGGTCCGGTACCATATTTCTCCCCGTCTGCTGGCATAAAAATTGAGCAGTGTCGCCTGATCAAGCTGTGAGCCGGAGAGAAATATCAAGTCGCTTTCGCATTGGCGCAGGAAATCCGCCATGCTCTCCGCTACTTGAGATGCCCGCATCTGGAGCGATTCCGATGCCTGGATATCTGCTGTGTCGCCGATTTCAGAGGTAAGGCGGGCGCTGGTTGTTTCAAGGTTGAAAAACAGTATCAGTGAGGATGCCATCAACGGGAGCAGTGACAGCAGGAACGTAATGATGAGGATCTTTTTAAAGAGTGTAAGGCGCGGCATTCCGGCTCCAACGGTTCAATCCTGATTGTATTTCAATGAGTACAATGATACCTTGCAGATGGTCAAGACATCTTTTAAAGGCTGGTTTCGTTCCATGGGCTACAAAAATCTGCAGGAATGTGTGGCTGATCTTCAGCGCCGGGGAATGCTGCTGCGGATTGATCTGCCGCTTGACCCGCACCTGGAAATAGGCGCACTGCAGCGGCGAATGTATCAGGCGGGCGGGCAGGCGCTGCTCTTCACTAATGTGGTCGGCAGCCGCTTTCCGCTGCTGGGCAACCTGTTTGGAACGCTGGAGCGGACCCGTTTCATCTTCCGCGATACGCTGGAAGATATACGCCGCCTCGTCGAGCTGAAGGTCAATCCGTTTTCGCTGCTCAGAAATCCGCTTGATATCATCAAGGCCCCACGAGCGGCCTATCATCTCCTTCCGGTAGTCACATCAAAAGCGCCGGTTCTGGAATGTTCAACAACCCTCTCGTGCCTGCCGCAGATCGTTTCATGGCCCCGTGATGGCGGTGCTTTTCTGACTCTGCCGCAGGTGTACAGTGAAAGCCCGGCAGATCCCGGTTTTGCCAGGTCCAATCTGGGTATGTACCGGGTCCAGATCTCCGGCAACCAGTACCAACCGGACAAACAGGCCGGCCTCCATTATCAGATTCATCGCGGTATCGGCGCTCATCATGCCGAGGCGATTGCGCGAGGCGACCTGTTGCGGGTCAACGTCTTTCTTGGCGGTGCGCCCGCCATGACCGTAGCGGCGGTTATGCCGCTGCCGGAAGGGATGCCGGAGATCTCCTTCGCCGGCCTGCTGGCCGGACATCGCATACCGATGACGAGGGTTCCGGGACATCTCCCGGTATCCTCCGAGGCTGATTTCTGCATCAGCGGCGTAGTCCATCCCGCCAAAACCCTGCCGGAGGGCCCTTTCGGCGATCATCTCGGTTATTACAGCCTGACCCATGAATTCCCCTATATCGAAGTTGACGCCGTCTATCACCGGCGGGATGCCATCTTTCCGTTTACGACTGTCGGCCGTCCGCCGCAGGAGGACACCAGTTTCGGCGCCTTCATTCACGAGCTGACCGGTCCATTGATTCCGGCTGTAGTGACGGGGGTAAAAGAGGTACACGCTGTTGATGCTGCCGGTGTGCACCCACTGCTGCTTGCTATTGCCAGCGAACGCTATGTGCCGTATTCGGCTGTCCGCCAACCGCAGGAACTGTTGACAGTTGCCAATGCCATACTCGGCCAGGGGCAGCTCTCGCTCGCCAAATACCTGTTGATTGCAGCCCATGAGGACGCGCCGACCCTGCATACTCACGATATCGGCGCTTTTCTGGGGCATATTCTGGAACGAGCCGACTGGCGCACCGATGTGCACTTTCACACAGCTACGACGATAGACACCCTTGACTATAGCGGGTCCGGGCTTAACGAAGGTTCCAAGGTGGTGATCGCCGCCGCCGGTCCGGTGCGACAGCGTCTGGCGACGGAACAGCCAGCCGGTCTTGATCTGCCGTCGGGATTCGGACCTGCGGCACTTTGTCTGCCGGGCATTCTGGCCATTCAGGGGCCTCCATCAGCGCAAAGGAGGGGGGAGAGCGATCAGTTGCTCGATGAGTTCTGCCTTTTCTACGGAGAACGTGACGCTTTTGCCGGTTTTCCGCTGATCGTTATCTGTGACGACTGCCGCTTCACTGCAACGACTCTGAACAACTTTCTCTGGGTCACCTTTACCCGCTCCAACCCGGCCGTCGATATTTACGGCATCCGTCCCGAAACGAGAGGCAGGCATTGGGGGTGTAGTGGCCCTCTGGTGATCGATGCCCGGATCAAACCGTTCCATGCCCCACCGTTGGTGGATGATCCGGCGGTTGAGCGTAAAATTGATGCTCTGGGCGCTCCCGGCGCCCCACTCCACGGGATCATCTGATATGACGACCGCTGCGATAATCACACGCTCCCTTACCAAATCCTATGATGAGCTTACAGCACTCGACTCTTTTGATCTTGAGGTGGAGCAGGGGTCCATCTTCGGCCTGCTCGGCCCAAACGGGGCAGGTAAAACAACCCTGATCCGCATCCTGACGACACTCATGCGTCAGAGCCGTGGCGAAGCGTACATCGAAGGTCTGGACACCCTGCACTCCGGTCGCGCCATCCGCTGCATGATCGGCGTGGTCTCCCAGGAGAACAGCCTCGACCGTTACCTGACCGCCCGTGAGAACCTGGAACTGCATGCCCGGCTGCACGGAATGGAAAAACGGTTGTACAAGAGCCGGATTGACGATCTGCTTGAGCTCATGGGATTGGCGGGGCGTCAGAAGGATTTCCCTGACACCTTTTCGGGGGGGATGCAGCGGCGGCTGGTGATTGCCCGCGCACTGGTGCATCAGCCACGGCTGCTTTTTCTCGATGAACCTACCACCGGACTCGACCCGCAGTCGCGGCGGGCGGTATGGGAATATGTCCGCTCCCTGGCCGGCAGCATGACTATTTTCCTGACGACGCACTATCTGGAAGAGGCCGAGCAGCTTTGTGACCGTGTCGCCATCATGGATCACGGGCGATTGATCGCCATCGGGAGCACTCAGGAGCTGAAGGATCGTTTGAGCGGGGCAACGATCTACGAAATTGAGTTCACCGGGCAGGGTGCAGATCACTATGCAGCGATACTTGGTTCGATGTCATGTGTCCTGGATATCAAACAGATTGAAAATAAAGTTACGGTAACACTTGAATGTTGGGAGTGCCTCTCCGAGATTGTTACCGCGCTGAATGGGGCGCCGATCCGCCGCATTTCGCTTCAGGAGAGAACCCTTGAAGATGTCTTCATTTCTTTAACCGGTGAGAAGGTGAGGGAATAATGTTACGAGGTTCTTTGGCAATATGGCAGCGGGATATGCAGGTTCTGCGCCGCAACATTATTTCGGAACTGGTGGCGGTGGTCGCGTATCCGCTGACCATTTACCTGGCCTTCGGTATCGGTATGCAGGGGTATATCGGTCTGGTGGAGGGTGCTCCATACAGCCTGTTTATAGCGCCGGGACTGATCACCATGACTGCGGTCAATGCCGCTTATAACGAGAGTGTCTGGAGTCTCTGGTTTCATCGTCGTGTTCAGTTTACCATCGAATCGTATCGTGTGACTCCGGTTTCGGTATCCGAAATTGTCATTGCCAAAATATTCACCGGTTTTACCCATGGTATTATCAAAGGGTGTGTCGTCGGATTGGTGATCTTTGCGATTACTCCCTTTCGTTTTCCGCTGGAACACCTTCTTCAGTATCTGCTGTTTCTGATACCCGGCTCGGCCTTCTTTTCTTGTGCCGGGATCATCAGCGGCACGGTTATGGACAAGCCGGAAACCATCGGCAAAGTTGAAGCGGTGCTGGTCATGCCGCTGATCTTCATGTCCGGCCTGTTCTTTCCGCTCTCTTCCTATCCGCCGTCAGTTATCTCCTGGGTGCGTGCTCTGCCTACGACCGCTCTTTTTGAAGGAGCCCGCCGGGCTCTGGTTGCCGGAGACATGCTGCTACTGCCTGTTCTGCAGGTTTCACTGTCGGCGCTGCTGACGTTTGTTGCCGCGGTGTATATCTTCCGCTACAAGATGTCGGAGTGATAGTCCCGGCAGCAATCGAAACTGCCACGACAGGATTCATTCAGAACTCGCATACTATTCTCACCTTGTAAAATCGCCCCTTGATTCTGTTTCTCCCCAAGCAGGCCAGAGCCTGTCCGGCGCTTGAGCGAACGATCGCCACGCAGGAGTGACTGTCAAAAACGTCGATCTTGCCGACCTCGCTCCCTGTGATCCCCTCCTCGCCGGTCAGGCCGCCGAGAATATCACCGGGGCGCAGCTTGTTTTTGCGACCGCCGTCGATGAAGAGTGACACCATGGGCGGGGTCAGCGGGGTACCGGGAGCTGCCGTCAGCGATGACAGCTCCCCCCGGGCCATCCTGCTGCCGGAATCGTTCTCGATCGCCTGCACCCGCCGTGTCTCATGCGCAGTTGCCAGGCTGATTGCCAGCCCTTGTTCCCCGGCACGCCCGGTTCGCCCGATGCGGTGAGTATGAATTTCAGGATTGCGGGGCAGTTCGTAATTGATCACCGCCGAAAGTTCTTTGATGTCTAGACCGCGCGCGGCAACATCGGTGGCCACAAGTATCGAAACGCTCTTGTTTGCAAAGCGCACCAGCACATGATCTCGCTCCCGCTGCTCCAGGTCGCCATGGATGGCCAGCGCCGCAAAACCTCCCTTGACCAGGGCAGCGGCCACCTCCTGGCACTCCGCTTTGGTATTGCAGAAAACCAGGGTCGATTCGGGGGAAAAGTGCCGGAGGATCCGGACCACCGCAGCTGTCCGCTCATCCGGAGCCACTTCGTAAAGAACCTGCCGGATAGCATCTTCTTCATGGATTTCATCGACACTGACCTCGATCGGTTCGTGCTGGAGCGTTGCGCTCAGTGCCTTAATCGCCGCGGGGTAGGTGGCAGAAAAGAGCAGGGTCTGTTTCCTCTTCGGGGTGGCGGCGATTAGTTCGCTGATCTCATCCTGAAATCCCATGTCGAGCATCCGATCGGCCTCGTCGAGTACCAGTGTCTGCAGGGAGGTGAGGTCAAGACTCCCGCGCCGCAGATGGTCGAGGAGGCGTCCTGGCGTACCGACCACTACATGGGAGCCATGCTCCAGAGAGCCGAGTTGCGGGGCGAAAGGTACGCCGCCGCAGAGAGTCAGAATCTTGATGTTGGCAGTCAAGCGGGCCAGACGTCGCAGCTCTTTACCGACCTGATCGGCCAGTTCGCGGGTCGGGCAGAGCACCAGCGCCTGAACGATCTGAGAGGTCATATCCAGACGAGTCAGAAGTCCTATACCGAAGGCGGCGGTCTTGCCGCTGCCGGTCTTCGCCTTGGCGATCACGTCTTTGCCGGCGAGAATCAGCGGCAGAGTGTGGGCCTGAATGGGGGTCATCGCGGTGTAGCCGAGTGAAGCAAGGTTTTTGAGCATGGAGGGTTTTAAATGGAGCGCGGAAAATGCCGTCGTGGTCATGGATTACTCTCTCTCTGACTGCTGCCGTTATTTGATTGTGCATGAGACGTTGCGTACATGACGCTGCGCCAAACGGCCATTGTACCACTGATTGGCGCCTGATGCGGTATTATTCCATTTCCAAATCAAAGCGCTATCTTCGTTGGCTCGTCTTCGTCTCCTCAACGTGCTATCTGCACGCCTTCGTCGCCTCAATCCTCTCCTCCTTGATTTCATCTTTGATTTGAAATTGGTATTATTACCATGAAGGACGGGATAAAACTTGCCGGATGAAACGAGACAGTTATTGTCTTTTTTAAACCATATCGTCAATTTTTCTGGTATATATGCAAAACATGTCTTCTGATCAATTCCGGAAAATTGATCATCGAAAACCGAAATACGCCGACGTATCGATGGGTTCCGCAATTTAACTGCTCCGCCGACCTGGAGTTACATTAATGCCGCTTCCCCGCATCACCCGTAAACGCCGGTTTGTTCAGGGACTGCTGATCGCGGCCGCGCTGCTGCTTCCTTTTGTGACGCTATCCGGTAATCCGTTTCTGCGCATGGACATAGCAAAGATGACGCTTTTTCTGGCCGGTATCCCGCTCAGAATAGACCAGTTTTATCTCGTGCTGCTGTTTATCCTGCTGTTCACGGCGTTATTCCTGCTGATGACGGTCGTGCTGGGGCGGGTCTGGTGCGGCTGGCTCTGTCCCCAGACGGTATTCAATGATCTGGCGGAACTGCTGGCCGGAAGATTCAAAACGAAAGTTTCTCCAACTGCTGCGCTCATTATCGAGCATTTTGCCGCTCTGGTCATCTCCGCACTGATCGCATTCAACCCGTTCTGCTGGTTTCTCCCTCCCCGGCAGGTCGTCCGGTATCTCCTCCATTTTTCCGATCATCAACCCATGCTTGCAATTTTTCTGTTCCTGACGTTGTTCGGCTATCTCAACCTTGTTCTGGTCAAGCGGAGTTTCTGTCGCAGTTACTGCCCCTACGGCAGATTTCAGGCAGCTCTGATGGATGCCGGCACCCTGAACCTGTCATTTCCGGAGGAAACCCGTGAACGCTGTCTCCACTGTGACGCCTGTGTTCGAACCTGTCCGATGGAGATCGATATCCGCAATGGCTTCCAGATCGAATGTATCGGCTGCGGACGCTGTATTGACGCCTGTCGGGGCGTCATGGAACAGAGGCCGGACGGGTTCGGGCTGATTGACTACCGGTTCGGGACGGTGAAAGGAACACGCTTCAGGCTGGGGAACATAACTGTCGTACTGCTGCTCGTGTCGCTGCTGCTTGCCGCCGGACTCGTCTGGGGCGTCTCGGGCAGGAGCCGTAGCGCCTTTGCAGTGCAGCGGGTTGCATCCGCCGACCTGCGCCACCTTCCGGACGGTTCGGTGGCGCACCCCTGGCGGGCAACCATCGGCAACCGCTCCGAAATCCCTCAGGTTTACTCCATCCGGATTGTCGGAGACCCGCCGGGCGGAATTGAACTGCTCGGGCAGATCAGCGACATCAGGGTGGCGGCGAATCAACACCTGGAAGTCACCTTCATGGTTCACATCGCAGCAGGACCCCGCCCGCCACAAAAACTCGTGCTTCAGCTGTTGAACGGCGACAGGGCGGCAGCATCGGTAACGGTTTCGCCATGAACGCCCTCCTGGAACAGGTCTGCAGCCATTGCGGCATCAGCTTCCGCTGGAAAGCGATCAGCAGCACTGGTGATGATGAGGGTCAGTACCTGTTCTGCTGCCGGGGGTGCCAGGGCGCCTACCGGATGATCTGTGATGCCGGACTGGGGAACTTTTACCAGCGCTCCGGCCGTGCAGCCCCGACGGTAGCGGAAGTATATACTTCAAACTATACAGAAGCGGATCTGTCACAACATATTGTTTCTGATGGAGATCTCTGCCGAATCGATATTCTTGTCAGCGGAATTACCTGTCCATCCTGTGTCTGGTTGCTGGAGCGGATGCTTTCCAGAGTTCCGGGAGTCGAATATGTCAGCCTTTCCTACAGCGGCGGAATCGCATCAATCCGCTTCAATCCGGAGACAGCGGCCCCTCTCGACATGTTCACTGTCATTGCCCGTCTCGGCTACTCTCCGCGACCCTATTCCGCCGATCAGTCTGAGAAGGAGGCGCGCCGCGAGCGGGATGATCTGCTTCTCCGATTCGGAACGGCACTGTTTCTAACCATGCAGCTGATGGCCTATTCCTATGCCCTGTACGCGGGTTATTTTCAGGGGATAGGGGGTGCCATGAAGCAGTTTTTGCAGTACATTTCTCTGCTGGTGACTACCCCGGTGGTGTTCTACTCCGGCTGGCCGTTCATCATCGGCGCCTGGCGGTCACTCAAAACCGCTGCGCCCGGCATGGACCTGCTGATTGCCATGGGGGCTCTTTCTGCCTGGTTCTACAGTCTATGGGCAATGATCGTCGGGCAGGAAACCTATTTCGAGAGTGCTGCGACCATCGTGACGTTTGTCCTTATCGGCCGTCTGCTTGAGCTTTCCGTGCGCCGCAGGGCAATGTCCGGCATCAGCTCACTGTATGCCGCTGCTCCGCAGCGGGCGACACTGGTGGCGGAGGGTGGCAGTCGTACGGTCGATGTCGAGGAGATAAGGCCGGGAGACCTGTTGCTGGTCCGGCAGGGGGAACGATTTCCAGTTGACTGCCTGATCGTTGAAGGGGAGACGGAGGTAGATCAGTCGCTGGCGACCGGTGAGAGCCAGCCGGTCCTGCTGGTCTGCGGTGATGAAGTCCGCTCCGGCTGCGTTAATGTCGCGGCTCCGGTGACCGTGCAGGCGCTCCGGCCGGCCGGGCAGAGTTATCTGATGCGGGTTGCAGCGCTCGTGCAGATGGCACAGGCCGGAAAACCGAAACTGCAGCTGTTGGCCGACCGGGTATCCTGCTGGTTTGTTCCGGCGGTTATACTGCTTGCACTGCTGGTCTGTGCAGTGCGGTTTCTCTACGTCGGAGAGAGCGCCGGAGCCGCGATCATGTTGGCTCTGTCAATCATTCTGATCGCCTGCCCCTGCGCAATGGGGCTGGCGGTTCCGGCTGCCGTGCTGGCGGCCTGCAGCCGCTCGGCATCGCTCGGCATCATTCTGCGCGGGGGGGATGTCATCGAACGGCTGTCATCGGTCGACTGCGCACTGTTCGATAAAACCGGCACGATAACCTGTGGTCTCCCCGGGGTCATTCAGCTTGATACGTATGCCGGTTACAGCGTGCCGGTCGTCCTTCAGGCGGCTGCCACGATCGAAGAGCAGGCGTCTCACCCGCTGGCGAGGGCAATCGTCCGCCACGCGGCTGAACAGGGGTATCAACCTGAAGTGTGCCGTGATTTCCTTTCAACTCCGGGGCGGGGAATCTCCGCTGTTCTGTCGCAAGGCGAACGGGTGCTCTGTGGCAGCCGGTTGTTTCTTCAGGAACAGGGGATCAACCTGGAGGCCGATCAGCAGTTCGACAGTTCTGCCACTGCTGTCCTGATTGCCATAGACGGGCATCTTGCAGCGTGCGTTCTGCTCGTTGATCAGCTGCGGGAAGGCGCCCCTGAAGTGATTGCACGGCTCGCTGCGGAACGGATGGATATACGGCTCATCAGCGGTGACCACCAGGCTACGGTTGACCGGATAGCAGCAGAAATTGGTGTTTTATCAGCCGTGGGGGGGATGACGCCGGATCAGAAGCTTGCGTATGTCTCCGCTCTTCAGCAACAGGGGCGCACTGTGCTGATGGTCGGAGACGGCGTCAACGATGCACCGGCTCTGGCAGCTGCCACGGTCAGCTGCTCGCTCTCCGGATCAAGCGACATTGCTCTTGAAAATGCGGACCTGATCATTACCGGTGGCGACCTGGCGCGTATTGCAACAGCGTTCCGCATCAGCCGGGCCACCATGTCGATTATAAAACAAAATCTGTCCTGGGCTTTCGTGTATAATATCATCGGTATTCCATTGGCGATGACCGGCCTGTTGACTCCTGTCTACGCCGCCGTCGCCATGACCGCCAGCTCTCTGCTGGTTTCGCTTAACTCGCTCCGCCTGATGAGGTTCAAACAGCATGGATGAAAGCCTGATTATTCTGATAGTTCTGTCGCTCTGCCTGGGTGCAGGCTGCTGGCTGGTATTCATCTGGGCGGTCAAGAAGGGCGAATTCGAGGATATAGAGAAGCCGAAACACCGCATGCTGGATGATGATTGACCGGGCTGCAATCTTTATGCGCAAACAAAAATATAGACCATTTATAATTTTTGTTTATACTGCGTAAAAAATTAAAATTAACCTATAGAGGTAGAAAATGAGAACCATAGGCAAAAGGGTAGAACCAACGCCCACTGGCAAACCATCTGCAGAAAATCTCATTCGCGGAGCCGCTATGAACGAAGCTTTGCAGAAGCTGCCCACCGGCACTACCACCTTTATTCCCAAGGGTAAGATTTACCGGTTTGAAACGCACATTGATGCCAACAGTTTTCAGGATGAATGTGTCATAGCAGGTATCGTGAAGAATAAGTCCAGAAAAGGGTAACATGTCATGGAAGAGGAATTTTGCCGACCCGCGACCATAAACGATCTTTTGTGCCTTATCCGTTCATTGAACGAAAAAGGTGCGCAATATATCCTGATTGGCGGTTACGCATTGTACGCGCACGGTATTCATCGAGCCACCGAAGATATTGATTTTCTTGTACCGGCGGAAAGAGAAGCAGCTCTGCCGATCATTGAAGCGTTACTGGTGTTACCGGACAAAACAGCCAATGAACTCGAACCGGAATGGTTTGACGAAGGCGAGAATATTCGCCTGGCTGATGAATTTGTGGTTGATCTTATCTTGAGCACATGCCAGCAAACGTATGAAACCCTGAAAAAATATACTGAAATTATAGAAGTTGACGGAGTTCCGATCACTACGCTTTCTATTGAAGGTCTCTTGCTCACCAAACAAAGTATGAGGGACAAAGACGTGATGGATAGAAAATCGCTTGAAAATATTTTGCAACGATTAAATCAATAGCGAGAGGTTATGCTCGTTCCACTTCAACATTACTGTAGTGTAGAAAGTAATGTCCTGTTCCCCTGCAAATAAGACAAATTTCATGACTGAAAATGAGGTTTCCCGTTTGCGGATGCAGCGTTTCTGATCAACCTGGAGCTTGGCCCGGGTCTTCTGGAAAGCGTCTATTAGGTTGATAATGTCAATGGGAATATGGATTATCTTTGCGAAAACAGGATTGAATCGCCAATTAGCTTGCAAAACTATAACCAGAGAATCCTTACCAGGTTTTCCACCTGCCGAAATTCCGGGTCACCAGTTACCAGCGTTGCATCATGCTCCATGGCTGACGCAACAGCAAAGGAGTCAGCGTATGACATGGCAAATCGTGCCTTCAATTCGGCTGCGCGGAAAACCAGGTCGTTGGGCGCAGGCAGAATAATAATGCCAAGGCGGCAAATATTCATGACGACATCCAACTTGAACTGCTGGCCAAACCGCCGTTGGACAGTATAAATGACCTCTCCCATATTGATGACATTGAGCATGGCGCAGGCATTGCCAGTCCGGGCATCATCCAGAATGGCCTTTACCGGCTCATTTCCCGGTTCTTTCTGGATGAAACGAAGCAGTGCAAAACTATCCAGCACAAAGTTATTCACGGGCCTTGTCCCGCTTTCTTTCTTCAAGCAACTCATCCGCAAGTGAAGGCTTGGAGGGCAGCATTCCCCACGCCGCGTCAACAGGATCGGCCACTATTGGCACAATGCAAACAACATTACCGTACTCTACAAAGCGTACCTCGCTGCCGGGTTCGATATGATGTCGTTTCCTGATATCGCCAGGTATGAGGACCTGACCTTTTACTGTTACTTTCGATGCTTTTTCCATGGGGTGCCTCCAGGTATTACTTTTAAGCTAAATTGTAATACCTCCGGTTAAAATCTTCAAGCTGAAAAATGCAATGGTGCTTCAAGCTCATTCTCAGATCCCCAGGAATCAAGCCACGCCATGACAATATCGTGAGGAACAGATTCCCCTGTCACGCAGTATGCTTCCCATCTGGTTATAGTTTCCTGTCGAAAGGTTTCTGTATTCATAGTCATACCTTCTCTCTTCCTTTCCTCTTGATCAACTGTTTTTACGGCAGTTTCAACAACCGCTCACTGCGCCAGACTCTCACAACCCGTACTCTGTTCCCGTCATGACGATAGACGATCCTGAACGGTGGGTGAATCAGTTCTCGCAACATGGCAACTCCAAATTCAGGGACAATTCGCCCCATGTCAGGATGCGTCTGCAGTGCCTCGACCTTTTCAATGATCTCTCGGGCAAAGCGCTCACCGATCTCCGGCACAAACTGCTCTGCATACCATGCCTGCATTTCCTGAATATCACTCAAAGCCGATGGAGCGAATGAAACTATCGTTTTTGTCGGCATACTTACACGCCCAGGTTCAACTGCTTCTTTACATCGGCAAGGCTTATCTCCCGCCCCTCTTCCAACTCCATAAGTCCCTGAACAATTGCTCGCATAAACTTTTGTTCCTCATCGCGAGCCTCAAAATCGGCGATCCCCTGCAGCACGGCAACCCCGCGTCCCCGACTGGTAAGGAGCATAGGCCGGTGATTATCGACCACCTGTTTAACCAGTTTTCCAGGATTTATCTTTACATCCGTCAAAGGAATTACATCCTCCGAAAATTTTACGGTTTGCATCTGGCCCCCCTGATAATTTAGACGACCTGATAATAGCACCTGTTAAAAGTGCTGTAAATAGGTTTTAACTGATTATTGTTTTGAGGAGGCTACATGCCGGAGAAATCTTACACGCTCAGCAAATCCCGTTATATCCAGGGCCTCCAATGCCACAAGTCTCTCTGGCTTTACACCCATAAACGCGAATTGCTTGACGAGGAGGACGCAGGGACAACAGCCCGTTTCAGCGACGGCCATCGTGTGGGAGAACTCGCACAGAATCTGTATCCCGGAGGGGTAATAGTTCCCTATGACGGATTAACCAAATCCTCCTTTAACTATCTTGAACC
>JANNLB010000311.1:0-5870 GCA_031396605.1 Geobacter sp.
CAGGTTCTGCTGGATTTTCAACTGGCCCATGCCCAGGCGCGGGATGCGGTGCACTTTCCCTGGGAAATCGATGCCTTTGCCAAGCAGGTGCGGGGGCTCGGTGAAGAGGTTCTGATCCTGGATACGCCCGTCGGTAGTCGCTTCGAGTATCTCCGTCGGCCCGACCTGGGCCGGGTTCTCACGAGAGAATCGCGAACCCAACTGAGGAATTTCAATACCGCTGAAGCAGACGTGGCGCTGCTCGTCACCAACGGCCTCTCCTCGACCGCCGTCGAGCGGCATGGGATTTCGCTCTTGCAAGCGATATTGAACAGCTATCGGACGCGGCAATTCCGCATCGCCCCGCTTGCCCTGGTCGCCAACGGCCGCGTCGCCTTATCGGACGACATCGGCAGCGTACTTGCCGCGCGGGTGGCGGTGATCGTCGTAGGCGAGCGTCCCGGCCTCAGCGCAGCCGACAGTCTCGGCGTTTACCTGACCTTTGCGCCGCAACCGGGAAACACAGACGCGGAGCGGAACTGCATCTCCAACATCCGTCCACCGGAAGGCTTGAGCTACGAGGCCGCCGCTGCAAAACTGCTGTACCTGACTGAGGAAGCCATGAGGCGCGGCGTTTCCGGGGTGGCGCTCAAGGATGAGATGGTGGGCTTGTTGAGCGAATGAAAAAAAGAGGCTTGGTCGAAGTAGTGAACCTTAGCATGGTACACAAGCTGGCCGCATAATCTGCTCCATTTTTCCTTTGCCTCTCCCCGCCCATTCCTAGTATTATATGCGGGTTTCATATCTCCTTTTTTGGATGCCAACACACACATGGATGAACCTAAAAAAGAAAAACTGATCAAAGAGCTGCAGGGGATGGCGCTTGGAACCGTGGGCGTGTTCTTCCTGCTTTCATTTCTGACCTACAATACCGCCGATGTCTCCTGGAACAGCTACTCCAACGAGGGGAGCATCCATAACCTGGGGGGGCGTCTGGGAGCACAGATAGCCGATCTGTTCTTTATCAGTTTCGGCCTGGCCTCGTACCTGATTCCGCTGGCGCTGCTCTACATGGCCTACACTCTCTTCCGTTTTAAAGAGATCCGCCTCCGCTCGTACAAACTGGCGGCCGCTTTCGGTCTGCTCTTCTCTCTGGCGACCCTGTTTGCGTTTTTCCGTGACAAGACCATTTTATTCGGCCAGCAGGTGGCTACCGGTGGAGCGGTCGGCGTGGTGGTGTCCCGAGGCCTCAAAGGGACTGTCGGCGTCACGGGTGCCCTGCTTCTGCTTCTGCCGCTGCTGGCTGCCTCGATCATGATCCTTTCTAAATTCTCCTTCATTCTGTTTGCCGGGTGGTGGCTGGAGAATTTCAAACATAAATGGACCGCCTGGCAGAAACGCCGCGCCCAAGATCGCAATGAGCTAAGCCGGGCAAAGGCAAAACAGGAGGGCCTCCCCGTGGCTGCAGCGGCAGCCGGCCCGGTAATCAAGCCGCTGGCGCCGACGCGACCCAACCTCATCATGAAGGAAAAAAACAAGAAGAAAGAGGACGCCAAGACCGCTGCCGTTCAGGAAACCTTTGAATTCATCAAGGCTGAAGGGGATTTTCACACCCCCCCCTTCTCGCTGCTGGATGTTCCCCCCGCCACTGAAAAGACTCTCGACCGTGACGCTTTGACCATGAATGCACGGCTGTTGGAGAAGAAGCTCAAGGATTACAACATCGACGGCGAAGTGGTGGAAATTTGCCCCGGCCCGGTCATCACGATGTATGAATTCTCTCCGGCCCCCGGGATCAAGATCAGCCGAATAGCCGGCCTTACCGATGACCTGACCATGGCGCTGCAAGCCATGTCGATCCGCATAGTTGCCCCGATCCCCGGCAAGGGGGTGGTCGGCATCGAGGTTCCCAATCGTGACCGAGACATGGTCTTTCTGCGCGAGATATTCAACTGCGAGCATTTTTCGCACAGCAAGATGAAACTGCCACTGGCTCTCGGCAAGGACATCGCCGGACTTCCGGTCGTGACCGATCTGGCCAAGGCGCCCCATCTGCTGGTGGCCGGTTCAACCGGATCCGGCAAGTCGGTCTCGATCAACACCATGATCCTCTCCCTGCTCTATACCTCCACTCCCAAAGATGTACGCATGATCATGGTAGACCCCAAGATGCTGGAATTCTCCATGTACGAGGGGATTCCGCACCTGCTGCTGCCGGTGGTTACCGAACCGAAGAAGGCCTCGCTGGCGCTGAAATGGGCGGTTAACGAGATGGAGCGTCGGTACACACTGCTGTCCGACAAAGGTGTACGCAATATCGATTCCTACAACAAAAAGCTGGCGGGTGAACTCCTCGAACAGGAAGAGCACGGCAGGATTTCCGATGCCGAAATTATAGAAGAGCTTGAAGAGATCGTCGAGGAGGGAGAAGACGTCATTGATCCGGATCCGATCCCCTTGATCGTTGATGACGGGGATATTCTGGAGCACAGCCACCTCCCCTATATCGTGGTGATTGTGGACGAACTGGCTGACCTGATGATGGTCGCCGGTCGTGAAGTTGAAGAACATATCGCCCGACTGGCCCAGAAAGCACGCGCCTCCGGCATTCACCTGATTCTTGCCACCCAGCGCCCATCCGTTGATGTCATTACCGGCCTGATCAAGGCCAACCTGCCGTCCCGAATCTCCTTCCAAGTCACCTCAAAAGTCGATTCACGCACGATCCTTGACTGCAACGGCGCCGAAAGCCTGCTCGGCGCCGGTGACATGCTCTATATGCCGCCCGGCACCTCGCGCCTGCAGCGTATCCACGGTGCATTTGTTTCCGACTCCGAAGTACAGCGGGTAGTGGATTTCCTTAAAAAGCAGGGCAAGCCTGTCTACGAAAAGTCGATTCTGGAAATGAAGGACAGCGATGAAAAAGGGAGCGGCGAGGACGAGGTCCAGGACGAACGCTGGGAGGATGCATTGCGGTTGGTACTGGAGACCAAACAGGCCAGCATTTCCATGGTTCAGCGCAAACTGCGCATCGGCTACAACCGCGCCGCGCGGATCGTCGAGATGATGGAGAGCGAGGGGATGATCGCCCAAAGTGACGGCACCAGTAAACCACGCGAAATTTATTTTAATGTCATCAATGCCTATCTGAATTCACAACTGACGAGGTAAGAGAGTATATGATTTCAATACGGTCAGCCGCCATTCAGTTCAATGTCAAACAGGGTGATGTTGACGCCAATCTGGCATATGTTCGCGTGGCGCTTCCCCGTGCAGCCGGACAGGGGGCCAATCTGGTTGTGCTGCCCGAAATGTGGTCAAGCGGCTTTGCCTACAGGAATCTGAACCAGCTGGCTCTGCGGACTGAGAGGATCTTGGCGGAGCTGCTGGAGCTTTCGGCGCGGCACAAGCTGGTGATCGTCGGCAGCATGCCGGAACCGAACGGCGACAAGGTATTCAATACGGTGTATGTTGTTGATAATGGCAAGCTTTCCGGGATCTACCGCAAGATCCACCTCTTCTCGCTGCTTGGTGAAGATAATGCCTTTTCCGGCGGCGATTCATGGTTGCTTGCAGAAACGTCGATCGGCAGGGTGGGGGTCATCATCTGTTATGACCTGCGCTTTCCCGAACTTTCGCGTCGCCTGGCGCTCGAAGGCGCCGAAGTGATCTGCGTGCCGGCTCAATGGCCCAAGCCACGCCAGGATCACTGGCGCACCCTGCTGCGGGCACGGGCGATGGAAAACCAGCTCTTCGTTGTCGCCTGCAACGCCTGCGGTCCGATCGGCAAACTGGATTTTTTCGGCATGAGCATGATTATCGACCCCAAAGGGGATGTTCTGGCCGAGGCGGGGGATAGTGAGGGGGAAATTTACGCTCCACTTGACATGCAGGTAATGATCGATTGGCGGACCCTTATTCCCTGCTTTAACGACCGCAAGCCCAAGAGCTATTAAACCCAACCACCCCCAACCCCTCCTTAGTAAGGAGGGGAGCTTACAGTCCCCCTCCTATTTCGCTTGGAAGCGCCTACTTTTGGTAGGAGGGGCTAGGGGTGGTAAGGTTTCCACTTGTTCAGACGTGCAGCTTTTTCAGCAGTTCCGGATTATGCAGGGACTTGCGCAAGGTACTCCGTACGGCTTCAACCTCTTCAAATCCTTCTTCTTTTGACATGAACCCACTCTTATAGCGCAGGCGCAGGCTTTTGCGCAGAGCGTCCGCCGCCGCAAGCGCTCTTTCTCCGGTTGGATCCACTTTGAGAAACTTTGAGTCTTCCGGGTTCTGCAGGAAATCGAACATCGCTCCCCTGGTCAATTGCATGTATTCATCCCGGTCAGCCTCCGACAATTGGTAACGCGACTTGCTGGAGAGGGTATGAAAGATTTTTTGCAGCCTCTCCATTCGTGACAGCACCATGATGGAATTAAAAATTTTCTTGTTGGTGCCGAACGAGAAGATAGTCGTCGCCAGTACATTGCGCAGCAATACATCGTTGGCACGCCTGTCAGCACGGCAGACAATGCGCGCCAGTTTCCAGATATCCTTCTCCACAAACGCCTCGAAGCGCATCTCCCAATAGGTGTGTTTCATGGTTATCGTGGGGAAAGAGCGGATGATCTTGTAGGGAACATAGTAATTATGAGCAACCGTATCCGCCGCAAGATGGCAGAGATACCCATATGCGCACGCTCTCTGATGATCATTTTCTGCCTCTTTCAGCAGGGTACGACCGATCCCCCAGCGATGACAGTTCAGCAGAGAATGGGTGTATTTTTTGCCGACAGTAATATCCGGAGCGAGGCAGCCATAGAGAAAATCTTTTGGATGGGCAGCAAGAAGTGCGGCCATATCATGTGAGACCCTTCCCAAATCGGCAAGCACCTGGGAGCCCAGCTGGAGATGAATGCCTCCACCCCAGGCAAGGGCGTAGGACGGGATCAGCGTTGCTGCAAAGGCGATAAGCAGAATTATCATAGAGTTCTTTCGTTTTGACAGGCAGTGAGCTTACTGGTAGATTACAGATACACTTCAGTCTTTGATTGTACTACGCTGTAGACAAAATGACATGTACAAAATTTCCATGCAGGAGCAGGTCCCGTGAACGTACTATCCTCCAGACATTCCGTCCAATCCCATCTGGCTGCATCGCTCACGGCCTACCTGCAGGACCTTCAGGAAAGCGGTCTGGACGGCATACCGGCGGAGCTGATGACGGCCGCTGATGCGGCGCCGAAACTAACCCCTTCTGCGGAACGGGGAAAAGAGGACCGCATGAACGACCAACTTTACGCGCCGGAAAATCATGAGACTCTGGAGCAGATCAGAAAAGATCTGGGACAATGTCAACGCTGCAAGTTGGGGGCCGCCAGAAAGAACCTGGTGTTCGGCGTCGGGAATCCGAAGGCCCGGCTCGTATTTGTCGGCGAAGCGCCGGGAGCCGATGAGGATGCACAGGGAGAGCCGTTTGTCGGCGATGCCGGCAAGATGCTGAATCGCATCATCACCGCGATGGAGTTGAAGCGTGAGGATGTCTATATCTGCAATGTGGTCAAATGCCGGCCGCCGCAGAACAGGCCGCCCGAAGCCGACGAGGTCGCCGCCTGCATGCCGTTCCTGCTGAGGCAGCTCGCCTCGATCAGGCCGGAAGTGATCGTGGCGCTCGGCTCATCCGCCGCCCAGGCGCTGCTGCAGACGAAGGTCCCGATCTCCAAGCTGCGTGGAAAGTTCCACGACTTCCACGGCGTGCCGCTCATGCCGACCTATCACCCGTCATATCTGCTCCGTACCGGTGGGAATTCCGACTCTTTCTGGAGTGTCTGGGATGACATGAAGCAGGTACTGCAACTCCTCAAGCTGCCGGTACCGGACAAAAGCAGGAAAAAATAGAAACC
>JANNLB010000138.1:0-5151 GCA_031396605.1 Geobacter sp.
ATCTGGCCGGCATGAAGAAATCGGACTTCATACTTGCCATCAACAAGGACAAGGATGCTCCGATCGGAGAGATAGCCGATGTGCTGGTAGTGGCCGATGTCATGCAGTTTGTACCCGCGCTGACGGCGAAACTGGCCAGATGAACATACTTGAAGGAATAAAAATAGTGAACCTGGCGGTCAATCTGCCGGGCCCGGCTGCAGCTCAGCGCCTCTGCGGTTTGGGAGCCTCGGTGGTCAAAATCGAACCGCCGTCGGGCGATCCGATGGAGATCTACTACGCTGACTGGTATCGGGATATGGCTGCCGGTCATGATGTAGTCAAGATTGATTTGAAGACTCCGGAAGGCAGGGAGCAGTTGGAAGAGTTGCTCGCGACTGCGGATGTTTTGATCAGCGCGACCCGCCCGGCCGCTATGGAACGACTGGGGCTGGATGGGGCCACGCTACAGCGAAAATTTCCACGACTCTGCCAGGTAATAATAGTCGGTTACCCGGCGCCACGCGATAATGAGGCCGGTCATGACCTGACCTATCAAGCCTCCATGGGACTTCTGGATCCGCCGCATATGCCCCGTTCCCTGCTGTCAGACATGTCGGGAAGCGAGCAGGCGGTTTCGTCTGTGTTGGCGCTGCTGTTCAACCGGGAACGGTGCGGAGCAGGCGGTCACGCCGTAGTTGCCCTGTCGGAGGCGGCAGCAGTTTTTGCAGAGCCTTTACGCTACGGCAGCACGATCCCCGGAGCATCTCTGGGAGGCGGCATCCCGGAATACAATATCTACAAAACCAGTGACGGCTGGGTTGCGGTTGCCGCTCTTGAGCCCCATTTCAAACGTCGTCTGGAGGAAGCACTGAACGTTGCCGAACCGGAGGAGTATCGGGCTGTTTTTGCACTCCAAAGCTCCGCTTACTGGCAGGAGTGGGGAAAACAGCTGGATGTCCCTATAGAAACGGTACGGGACAGATAATGTAACATTTACGTCTAACTCCCCTCAATCCTTTCTTATCAGGGTGGAAGCTTTTAAGTCTCCCCTGATAAGGACCCTCTGGGGCCTAAAGGGAGGTTTGGAGGGGTTTGATACGAAATATCAAGCGTTACAATCAGGAGGTGCGAATGTATCTTGACCTTACCGAAGAGCAAAAGTTGATCCAGGATACCGCCCGGGATTTCGCCAAAGCGGAACTGGAGCCGGTGGCAGCGGCACTCGACCAGAACGATGACCGGTCACCGCTTCTTGCGAACCTGAAAAAGCTGTCGGAACTCGGTTTCATGGGATTGAACGTCCGAGGGGAGTATGGCGGTTCCGAGGCAGGGGTTGTCTCCTTCAGCCTCGCCATCACCGAAATTGCACGGGCCTGCGCCTCGACCGCAGTAACGGTGTCTGTCAGCAATATGGTCTGTGAGGTGATCCAGGCGGTCGGATCCGAGGAGCAGCGTAAAGCCTACATACCCAAAATATGTTCGGGCGAATACTCTGCGGGCGGCTTTGCCCTGACTGAAACATGCGCCGGCTCCGACCCGGCCGGGATGTGCGCCCAGGCGGTAGATGACGGCGACAGCTGGGTCCTGAACGGCTCCAAGATATTTATTACCAGCGCTCCCTACGCCGGGGTCTTTGTTGCCTGGGCGGTGACCGACAAGGACGCGCCCAAGGGGAAAGGGATCAGCTGTTTTCTGGTGGAGGCCGGAACACCTGGCCTCGTTATCGGCAAGGAAGAGAAAAAAATGGGACAACACGCTTCCGCTACCAATGAAGTGATCTTTGCTGACTGCCGTATCCCCAGATCGGCACTGATGGGGAAACTGAACGACGGATTCCGGATCGCTGCCGGGGAGTTGGCCGGCGGCCGGATCGGGATCGGTTCTCTCGGACTGGGGGTCGGGCTGGCGGCAATGGATTACGCTACCCGTTATGTTACCGAGCGAGCCCAGTTCGGGCAGAAGATCAGCAACTTCCAGGCTATCCAGTGGATGATTGCCGATGGTTATACCGAACTTGAGGCCGCCCGGCTGCTGCTGATGAGTGCCGCGTACCGCAAGGAATCCGGCAAGTCCTTTGCCAAAGAGGCCTCCATGGCGAAGATGTTCGCGACTGAAGCGGGCAACCAGGCCTGTTACAAGGCGATCCAGATGTTGGGAGGTTACGGCTACACACGGGATTTCCCGGTGGAACGCTACGCCAGGGATGCACGCATTACCTCCATCTATGAAGGAACCAACGAGATTCAACGATTGATCATATCACGTGAAATTCTGAGAAACATTATCTAATACCAATTTAAAATCAAGGATGAAACCAAGGCGGCGAGGACTGAGGCGACGAAGACTTACAGACAGTACGTTGAGGAGCTGAATACGAGCCAACGAAGGTAGCGCCTTGATTTTGAATTGGAATAAGGAGGCAGGCATGAGTACCGACAAACGTATCACCCTGCAGCACGCCGCCGAAATCATCAAGGACGGCTCCAGTCTCACCTTTTCCGGGTTCACCATCTGGCGTCGCCCGATGGCAATTGTCTTTGAGCTGATACGTCAACATAGGAAAAAGCTGCATCTGATTGAAGTACAGGGGGGCTCCCACACCGAATTCCTGGTCGGGGCAGGGTGCGTCGATATCTGGGAATCAAGCTGGGTCGGCCACGAGCTGTATGGCAAGTACGGGGCCAACCTTTCGCGCAAGGTCGCCGACAAACAGATTATCGTCGAGGATTACAGCCATGCCGAGATGATGTTCCGTTTCGCCGCAGCCGCCAACGGCTCCCCCTACGCGGTCAGTCAAACTTCGCTCGGCACCGATATTCATAATCCTGAATACGATATGCTCGGGCGTGCCGGACTGCGGGACGGCAAGCGTATTCCGAAGCACAAATACCAGTTTACCGAAGATCCCTTCTTTGGAGCCGGCTCACAAGTGCTGATTCCGGCGGCCAAGGTCGATATTGCGGTCATGTGTGTGCAGCAGGTGGGTGAAGAAGGAACCGTGCGGGTAAACGGCCAGTATTACTCAGATCCTGAAGTAGCCAGGGCGGCCGACATTACGATTGTCATGGCCGAGGAGATCGTGCCGGAGGAGTACCTGCGCCGCAATGCCGATCAGAACACCATCGCCAGTTTCGAGGTTGATCATATCCTGGAATGTCCGTTCGGTGCGCATCCTACCGGCATGTTTGGCCGCTACGACGTGGATGGCTACTTTCTCAAGGATTTTTACAGCATGACGCGCAGCCAGGAAGGATTCGACGACTTTGCCAGGGAGTGGATACATGGGCAGGATCACGTCAGCTATATGGAAAAGCTGGGGTGGTCGCGCATGCAGAAACTCAAGGCCAATACGGCGCTCAATTACAGTGTTCGTGAGAAGGGGGGTAAGTAACTATGGCTACTGAATATGCGACTCCTGAAGAATACGGCCTCGCCGATCTGATGTGCTGCGCAGCTTCACGCGAAGTACAGGACAACGAAGTGGTTTTTGCCGGCACCGGCCTGCCGATGGTGGCAATCATGCTGGCCCAGAAGACCCATGCCCCCAACCTCAAGCTGATCTTCGAGGCCGGCACTCTGGATGGCCGTCCCCCTGAAATTCCGACTTCCGTCGGCGATGCCCGCTGCGAGATGGGCGCAACCCGTTCATCCGGCCTGTACGACGCCTTCAGCATCGCCCAGCGCGGCTCCGTCGATCTCGGCTTCTTGGGCGGCGCCGAAGTGGATGAATACGGCAACGTAAACACCACCTGCATCGGCGACTATCTCAACCCCGAGCTGCGCCTGACCGGCAGCGGCGGCAACCCGGACATCAATTCATTCGCCAAGCGGACGGTTTTCATCATGGTTCACGAAAAACGGCGCTTCGTCGAGAACGTCAGCTACATCACCAGTCCCGGCTGGCGGGTCAAAAAATGGCCGGGTGGCGAGTTTGTACATCGTCGCGAATTGTACGGCGCGGCCTATCGCGGCGGACCTTCTGCGGTCATCAGCACCGCCGGAGTATTCCGCTTTGACGAGCAGAGCGGCAGGATTTATCTGGATACCTGTCATCCGGGCAAAACTCCGGATGAAATCAAGGAGATGTGCCACTTCGATCTTGACATATCACGTGTCAACGGTGAAACTCTCCCGCCGTCCCGGGAAGAGCTGCACATTATTCATGAGGTGCTCGATCCGGAGCAGATCTTTGTTCCTCATTCTGGAAATAGGATAGTGCGTTAGCCAAATAGTCTTCTGCCAGAAGAGCGCAGAAAATTATTTGTAACTCACTAAGGGACCGTAAAAATATAAGTGTTACAAATATGTTCTAGGAGATATGGAATAGTTCCATAAGATGAAGGGTTGGTAGAGGGCGTAAAACGTGTTTATTTACTTTTACAATTTGTAGCAGAGGAATCAAGATAAATCCAAGCAATAGAATAAATAGATAACAGCGTCCCGCCAGGGACTCCTTAGCAAGCCTGAACATCCCCCTGCATGTCGCTGAAGAAGAAAAGGGAGGAATCATGAAGGTAAGTTATGATCAGGAAGTAGATGTTGCATATATCCAGCTTTCCAACCACAAGCCGGATGGTGGTGTGGAACTTGCTAATGGTGTCGTTCTACATACAACGGCAACTGATGAAATCGTAGGGATTGAAATACTTAATGCCAAAACTCGAATTTCTCTGAACTCGCTCTATCAGTATAAACTTAAAGCACCAAAGGCTTCAGTGCCTCGCAGTATGTCCAGGAAACGCGCAGCCGTTGCAGTTGCCAGATGACTGAATCAGCCATTGAAATACAAAAGGGGCTGAGGGGTGTTAATTTGTAGATTTAGTGTCAAGCTAATCAACTAATCAACAACGCCCCCTTTGGGGTTCCTCAGGAACTCAAGGTGATTTCTCCATGCAGGCCGGTACTGCTGGGTAAAGCGAATCATATCTTTTAAAAGTGTTTACCTTTATGGTAAACTGTTTTATAAGAGATCTTCCGAATGGACATTGAATTTTCCTCCCCTGATCTTCAGGATCTCTGTGAACAACAACGGATTATGACAAAACAACTTGGAGACATTTGTGGTCGTAAGCTTAGAACTCGATTAGCAGACCTGCGAGCTTCCGCCAGCGTGGCTGAATTGAGTTCAGGACGACCACACCCCTTGAAAGGCGATCGTGCAGGTCAATT
>JANNLB010000140.1:0-16059 GCA_031396605.1 Geobacter sp.
GGAGTAGGTATTCCCTTCCAGATAGCTGGATGCCCAGGAGAGGTCGATCAGCAGTCGGCCCATAACCTGGCGGGCCATCGTGCCGGCAGGCATGGGATCATGGTGAGCGCGACCGATCAGATGCAGATGTTTGCGAGTGGCGTCGTCAAGATACGGCCCATTATCTTGGTAAGACAGGAGAAAATCGCGACGATATCCTATCGGTTCTCGACGCTGGATCGGCTGGCTGACATGCCTGCGGATCTCACGACCGGCCCCGGAAAGGGGTATGAGTGATTCTTCGAGTTCCTGATCTCCAGATACTTCCGTCGTCAGCGGCCAGTATACACGCCCTTTGAAGGCACCGGTGGCGCGGATTCGTTTGCTTTCAATGAGAATAGTCATTCGGCGCAGCAGGGCACGCCGGTTCATGGCGATACCTGCTACCGCAAGAGCTGTTTCCAGCTCCGAGATGCCGATTCCTTTATGACAGACGGCTATCTGCTGCTCAATTGCCTTAAGGCCTTGCTCCTCGATATGCTTCGGCACAGGACACCCTTTCCGTCTCGTAACGCAGTTTGTGACGATATAATAACCTAATCGTCATAAAAATCAACATTTGTGTCATTAAAATCCGGGTAAAAGTTCACTTGCATAAGCCTGATCCAGAATTGATGATGGCGTGTTTTTCAATGGATCCAGATGATCCACCTGAAAGCTGGCACATACTCGGCTACGAGCGTCGGCAGCAGTTCCCTTGCGGGCATCCCTGAAAACAGCATCCAAGGTAACAGGGCGGACGCCGAGCGCCTTTGCTTCCTGTTTGCGTACCTGGTCATACTGCAACGGGTAGAGCTTCGATAGTCTCCGGATGACTGCATCAAGCGGGTAATCAGGGTTTTAAGTTTCAGCAGATGACGGGATCTGATCGGCAGGCACTGCTGCCGCTTCGATACAGACTGCTTCAGCTTCCCGTCCTGCCAGTCACGCCATGTCGTTGAAATCGGTATCCTTTGGCTCCATGGTCTCAGGAAAACAAGGGATGGCAAGTAGACCGGAGATAGCCATAGAAGCTTCGGTGGCTTTGGTCAGACCGGGATTGCCTTCAGTGAGATGATCGTCATCAGCACACAGGACGAGCATGGTGTCCGGGTATTTTACCCGCAATGCTTCAGCAACCGGTTTCAGGTTGCCGGCATTGAAGGCGCAAGCGACGGCGTAGCCGGTGATCTCATGCAAGCTGGCGCCGGTGGCATAACCTTCGGCAATCAGAATCTTCCCATTCACCTTACCAATGGCATGGTAGCAACCAGTTACCGCAGTGCCGCTCTTGAAGCGCTTGGTTGCATCCGGCATGATGAATTTCAGACCGTGGAGCACACCCTGGTTGTCCCGAACCGGGACGATCAGCGACTCCCGCAGTTGCCGGATACCGAAAGGATGGATTTTCTTTGACGCCACGTAAGGATGTATTATATCGACAACCCCGGCCTTATTCCAGAGCTGCGCCGATTTCTCCCGACACTTGGTCCGGAGTTCTACTTCAATACTGGCGGCTTCGGCTTTTGCCTGTTTCACCCGAATCTGGAAAGATTCCTGATCTTCAGCATTCCTGGTTGGATGTGCCTGCCAGGATTCCGAGATCCCCTGACGCCAGCAACCGTAAATGCCACCCTCGCCATCTTCGAAGAGCTTGCACCAGCCTGAATAGTTACCTCGCCGATCACTGGTGGCGAATCGGATCATTTTCCCGGGCACGAGTGCGTCATGCGCCGGTGCGCCTCCGGTAGTCCTCCGGATTGTATCGATGAATAGTTCCGCATTCATGCGCGGCCCCTATGCCTGCTGCTTTTCAATCAGCGCCCTGATATCAGAAACCCGCCAGGCTGTTACGTGCAGAGATTGACGCTATTGTTGCGCCTGAAATTTGCGACTTGGTTGCCAAGAAGCTGAAACAGCGCAGTCCCGCCATGTCTCACCCTCGGTTGGTGTCGTCGCGGCGTCTGCTGACCTCTGTCCTGAAATGCGGTGTGTGCGGTGCCAATATGATTATGGCAACCGGTAAGCAGAACATGTACCGCTATTATAAATGTTCTGCCCGCATCATTACAAGTCCATAGAAACCGGCATTGAGCTTGATGATATGTCCCGAGATAATCTGAGCAGCCTTAAAAATCAGGAATCGGGTATTGCTGCACGTATCAGCGGCTTCGAACATTCGCCACAGGCGGTCGTGGATTCAAGAGGTTGCTTCATTCTGTGCGGTGCTGCGTGAGAAGCTGCTGGTCACGTCGCAGCCGTTCAGCAAGGAATATCTGCAACTGTTGGTGAAGGAAATTGTCTTGACGGGAAACATCGTGACGGTGAAAGGCGGTTATATTCCGTTGGTAGGTGCGGTGAAGTTTACGTCACAAAAAAAGAAACTGAGTACCCATCAAGAGGTACTCAGTTTCAATAGTGATTGGCGTCCCCTACCGGATTTGAACCGGTGTCGCCGCCGTGAAAGGGCGGTGTCCTGGGCCAGGCTAGACGAAGGGGACGTTTGAAACCTGCCACGCCGCTCCATTTAAGGAATCAGGCCCATGAAGCGCGGAAGGAAGAGTTTTATACCCAAATATTCCCGGTAAGTCAATTATTTTTTTGCCGCAAATCGCAATTATTTTGCCGGACACAGTTCTCTACTGGGCATACCAGCGCCTGACGACAAAGATATCCCGTTTTTTTTCGCCCCCCGGCCAGACATTCGACGGGCGACGCGTACGCATGATTTCGGTAATACGCTGCGGCAGCGATGTCAACACTACTCCGCCATTACCTGGCGCGCCGCATACAAGACGGCTTTCTATGGCGGTCTGCCGGTCAAGCACAATTATGACATGACCATTCCAGACAATTAAATCAAGCGGCTGCAGCAGAGCCGTTATTTCTGCACTCTTTTTGCCGGTGACCGCAACCCCCCGGCCATACGTAATCAGCAGCGAAGTGTTACGGGGAGTCCATCCGCCGGTAGCGAAATAGAGCAGCCCGGAACAATCAAGTCCAGCCAGTGCCCGCACCCCCTTATCATCCCTGATAACTGTATAGAACCAGGTCGTCAGTTCAGGCACACCGTTCAGGACATTGCCTCCCCAGACATACGATGATCCGACCGTTGACCTGAGCGACGAAACAATCTCCTCCACCGGCGGGAGCGAACGTCCGCGCGGCGTTGGAGCAGGAAGCCCACGCGTGAGAAAACGTCCGTCAACATAAAGCCGGACGGCTGGCGGGGCTGTGTATTCATCCGTTGCAACCTGATAGACTTCGGCCATCCCGGAGAATTGTTTTCTCAGAATGGTAAAGAGTGTTCCCGGCAGTGCGATGTATTCGAGCTCGCGCACCTGCCCGCAGCGATCAACCTTCAGATCCCTGCCGCTTGCCCCTCCGAAGACCGCTTTCAAATCGGGAGTATTCATGACGGGAGTCGAAATACGCGCCGTGGCGTACTCAACAGCTTCCGCAGGGATGATGCCGACAGATCCGGACAGCATGACGAGAAACACCAGGCGTTTCATCTAAGAGGGTGGGCGGCCTTACGCACCAGTTCCTTTTGAGCGAAAGTGAGACGGGGCGACGCCAGCAGATCGCGCAGGGTAACGGCCGGGAGCCCCGGCAGAAAGAGCGTAAACCAGATCGAGGGCGTGCGGGGATTTTTGAGGATTGCCAAGCGGATATTCGGGCGGCTTTTCCAGCGGTTGTTTCGGGCAACCAGTGATACCGCCTCTGCGGTTGCATGTGACGAAGCCAGAAACTGATGCAGTGAGCCCTCTTTCAGATGAGGGTTGTCGAGACAGATTTCCAGGACATTCTGCAGCCCTTCGTGGAGAAGCGCATCCAGAATTGCAGCTGTCCCGCGCCGGGCCAGTGTCAACTTGTTTCCGAGCGGCTGAGTCAGTATCTGCTGGACGATTTTACGTTCGGCCGCCAGGTGAATATCGGCAGACAGCCCGGGAATGTGGCACAGTTTCAGCAGATCGAATATATACAGAAGCGGGATCAAGGTCTGCGCGATATGAGGCGGTGTATCCGGATGAGCGACCAGAGAGAATTTGACAGCGTTCGATTCCATGAAGCGTTTACCGGCATAGATTGCTGTGATTACAGCTCCGAGTTCCCGTCGTTTGAGGAGCGTCAGCAGATGCTGGTGATCGAGTGCAGGATTGCGCAGGGCTGCAAGCAGCACCTCCTCCCGATGATCCTGAATGACGGAGAAAAGCCTGTCTTTATCAGCCGTAAGGGCTTCCTGCAGTGCTTCCGTCCGAGATGTATTATCCGGCATTACAGCCGCCGGCGGACTGATTGACGATTCCTGGGACATTACGAACTGCTCCTCGAGTAATGAGTCGTACCGGGGAATACTGTAGCACTGCGCTGTATGCCGCCGCAATAATTTTCCTGCCACGCAGAAACTGGTTACATGTCCGGAAGTTTGGTGCTGTTTTCTAGCAGTTGCGTCTCAGACCGCTTCGTGCTACTACGTTACGCAAGAGACGTGATGGCGGGGTTTACAGTGGCAAGCATTCTGTCTGGACATACCTTGATCGAGTCCCTGGAAATCGGAGATGATGCGCTGGCCGAGATCAGCCTGATCCTCGAGATGCGGTGCAACTTCAGCATGTCAATCTACAAAGACAAATACATGAAGCGCCGCGTCGCCATTCGGATGCGCTCATGCCGCTGCCTTGATGCGGCCGCATACTGCAATCTGTTGCGGCACAGTGATCAGGAACTGGAACTACTGAAAAAAACTCTTACGATTCACGTCAGTCAATTTTTCCGCAATCCTTCAATGTTCGAAAAACTGCACACTGAGGTACTCCCGTGGCTCTTCCAAAAGGCAGCTGATGCCCAGGAATGTCTCAGGATCTTGAGTCTCGGCTGTGCAGGGGGCGAAGAGGCATATAGCATAGGCATCATCCTGCGGGAGTTTTTTGCCCGTGAACTCCTGCATACGCCGGTAGAGATTTGTGCCTTTGATATAGATGCTGACATTTTACAGACGGCCGTACATGCTGAATATTCCGGGGAGCGCCTGAAAGATCTTCCGGATTCCTTCAGGGCGCGCTATTTTGTTACGAATGGCCCGCACATGCAGCTGTCTGTAAAAGTTCGCGAAATGGTCACGTTTCATCAGCGGAATATCATGGCTGTTGAAACGTTCGAGGCATGCCAATTGGTCCTGTGCCGTAACACACTCATATATTTTACCCGGCCGGATCAGGAAAAAATATTACGGGGCATTGCACATATTTTGCCGACGGGTGGTATACTGGTGCTCGGAAAATCAGAAACCCTGGTAGGCGATGTACGCAGACTTTTTACTTCAGTCTGCCCGGTAGAGCGGATCTATCGTCGGCAATGACGTAACTGTACTAATTTTATCCATGCATTTATCTGTGGAGGGTCGAACATGCGCGTTCCTATAGGCTATAAATTTATTATAGGATTTATCGTTGTTGTCGCTGCCGTGGCATTCAGCCCCGGACTCGTCGGGCTGCTCGGATATTCTGCCGAGATCAGCGGTATTCTCGGCTATGTGGTAGCCATGACAATCGGCCTGATTCTGGGATGGCTGTTTTCAAAAGGGTTTACCGCCAACATAGCAATTCTGACCGATTCGGCTGAATCCATCAGTCGTGGCGATCTGACCAGAGATGTGACGATCCGCCCGTCCCGGATTCCTGATGAAAGCCATGAGCTGGCACTTCTTATCAATCTGATGCTTCAGAATCTGCGGGAGCTGGTCCGGCACATTAAAAAGACTTCCGGGCAGCTCACCGAATCAGCCAGGGAGATAAATTCAACCGCTCTGGAAATTAACGCTTCGACCGAAGAGGTTGCCCAGGCGATTGAGCAGATTTCACGCGGCGCGGAAACCCAGGCTGAACTGGTTGAAAAAGGTTCCAAGACGATTCGGGAAATGGCGGTTTCAATTGAACTGGTTGCCGCACGTGCCCGCGAGACCGCCAAGGCCGCACGTGAAACCAGCCTGACTGCCCAGCATGGCGGAGCTCTTGCGAACGATTCCCTTGAGAGAATGAAAGACTTCTTCGAAAAGCAGGAGCAGGTGGGCCAACAGTTCGGGACCTTTAACAGCAAGCTTCAAAAGGTAGGAAAAGTAGCCGATTGCATCGGAGATATTTCCCGGCAGACAAATCTGCTTGCACTGAATGCCTCAATTGAGGCGGCCAGAGCCGGTGAATATGGCAAGGGGTTTGCTGTTGTTGCCGAAGAAGTTCGAAAACTCGCTGACAGCTCGTCGCAATCGGCAACAGACATCGGCGAAATGATCGAAAACCTGCGAGAAGAGAGTTTCAAGGTTCAAGAAATTATCGTGGAAAGTTCCCGCAGCATAAAGGTGGGAAAGAAAAATATCGATGTCACCGCCAGCGCATTTCAGGAAATACTCAAGACCGTTCTTGACACCGAACGGAAAGCTACCAGTATTGCTGATCTGTCCCTCATGCAGAAGGAAGGTTCAGCCAGGATGGTAACGGCGGTCGATGAGATCGCAAAAGTCGCAGACGACAACGCTGCATCGACTGAGCAGGTTTCTGCCGCAACTGAAGAGCAGTTGGCGGCAATGCAGGACATGGCTCTTGCGACCAAAGAGCTCGCCCAGCTGGCAGAAGAGCTGATGACCGTTGTAGAACGGTTTCAGGTCGATCACGGATGATGTACCTGCCATGACCGACAGGAAGAGAGATTTTTTAATTTTTGCGCTGCGGGATTCGTTTTATGCGCTTGATCTTGCACAGATAGCAGAAGTCGGCGATCCACCGCAGATTTCTGCTATACCGCTGTCTCCCGCCTGTTATAGTGGTGCATTTAATTTTCATGGGGACATCGTCGCAGTTCTGAATTTGGCCCTTTTTCTTGATCTGCCCGGATGCAGCCGGCCGGGAAAGATCGTGGTGCTTAGCCAGGAAGTCGCCTCTCTCGCGTTACTTGTCGATGCGGTAATCAGAATTGTTTCCGAGGATGAAGTTACATTTCGTCCGCCGCCCGACAACCGCTTTGCGGCTGCCACATTGGGGCTGCATGACAGTGAAGCGATACAGCTTGACCTTGGGGCGCTTGTTCACCATGCAGAAATTGTCATGCAGAAAAAACGGTAACAAACAAAAAATATTTCCGATGCGCAAAAAAAACTTGACTCCCTCGATAATATGCGTATATTCCTAGGTCGATTTAGAAACCATGCGCTTTGCGTTCAAATGGTAAATACAAAAAGAAAGAGGTAACACACATGAAAAAGCTGATCTCCTTGACCCTGGTACTGGCACTCGCTACTGTATTCGCAGCTGGCTGCAAGAAAAAAGAAGTTGCTCCTGCTCCTGCTCCCGCTGTAGAGGCACCTAAGCCTGTTCAGGCTCCGATGTCCGCTAAAGCCGGCGCTGCTCCTGCAGCCGCTCCTGCTGAAGCTCCCAAGAAGTAATTCGCTTTCCAGTTCCTGGATTGCATGAGCCTGCGGGGCAACCCGCAGGCTTTTTTAATTCTGCGAGGCGCATGAAATGCATGAAATGGTCATAATCCAGGGGATCATTGATCTCTGCCTTGAACATGCCGGCGGTCGCCGGGTCCGCTCACTTGAAGTCGAAATAGGGGAGCTGGGCAGTGTGGTGCCGGAAGCGATTGAATTCTGTTTTGAGGCCTGCAGCTGCGATACCAAGGTGGAAGGCGCCCGACTGACCATCATCAGGGTACCAGGCAGGGGGGAGTGTCAGGAGTGCGGCAGGGAAACGCCTCTCAAGGAGCTGTACGGGTCATGCCGGCACTGCGGCAGCAATCGTGTCTCAGTAGTGGCGGGGGAGGAACTGCGCGTGCGTGAAATAGAAGTAGACGATTAAAAAAGGGCACTGCCGAAGCGGTGCCCTTATTCCATTTCCAAATCAAAGCGCTATCTTCGTTGGCTCGTCTTCGGCTCCTCAACGTACTATCTGTACGCTTTGTCGCCTCTATCCTCTCCGCCTTGATTTCATCTTTGATTTGAAATAGGTATTAGTTGTAATTGGTATAACGCCTTGCGCGGTTACTTGATTGGTTCTGTTGCACGATGAAACTGCTCCCAATGCTCCGGTGAACGCCACAGCCCGGACAGGATCAGCTGACGGATGTGCAGGAACTCTTTGGGCAGCCGATCATACATTTTGACGAATAGTTCCTCGTGGGAAACAATCTCCTCTTTCCAGACATCGCGATCTACCGACATCAGTTCATAGAACTGCTCGCGGCTGACACTTTCCAGCCCGGTCCAGTCAAGATCTTCATAACGCGGCATCCATCCCAGCGGACTTTCTACTGCAGCGGCATTCCCGTTTACGCGCTCTACGATCCACTTCAGGATGCGCATATTTTCACCATAACCGGGCCAGAGGAAATTGCCGTTGGCATCTTTCCGGAACCAGTTGACACTGAAAATGCGTGGCGGGATTGGTGTTGTCCGTCCCACCTGCAGCCAGTGGGCAAAATAATCGGCCACATGATAGCCGCAGAACGGCAGCATGGCAAACGGGTCGCGTCGAACCGTTCCAACTGCACCGGTTGCGGCGGCCGTCGTTTCTGATCCCATTGTTGCGGCCAGGTAGACACCGAAGCTCCAGTTGAACGATTGATAAACCAATGGGACAACATTGTTGCGACGCCCCCCGAAGATAAAGGCTGCCATCGGAACACCTTTTGGATTTTCCCACTCAGGATCAATAGAAGGGCACTGACCGGCCGGTGAAGTAAAGCGGGAGTTGGGGTGAGCCGCGTTTCTGCCGCAATCAGGTGTCCATTTGTTGCCCTGCCAGTCGGTCAGAAGAGGCGGTTTGGCGTCGGTCATCCCTTCCCACCAGACATCCCCGTCCGGAGTCAGCGCAACGTTGGTAAAGATCGAGTTGGCAGCGCAGGAAGCCATGGCGTTCGGGTTCGTCTTCACGGAAGTTCCGGGAGCAACACCGAAGAAACCGTATTCGGGATTGATTGCATATAGACGTCCGTCAGGACCGGGCTTGATCCAGGCGATATCATCTCCGACGGTCGAAACTTTCCATCCGGTCTTGTTGAAGGTGTCCGGCGGCACCAGCATCGCCAGATTGGTCTTGCCGCAAGCGCTCGGGAAAGCAGCGCCGATGTAGGTTTTTTCTCCATCAGGCGATTCGATGCCGAGAATAAGCATATGTTCAGCCAGCCACCCTTCGTCCTTGGCAATCTTGGAAGCGATACGCAGCGCCAGACATTTCTTGCCGAGCAGGGCGTTGCCGCCGTATCCGCTGCCGTAAGACCAGATCGAACGCTCCTCGGGGAAGTGGACAATGTACTTTTCCTTGTTACAGGGCCAGGGGACATCTTTCTGACCTGGCTCCAACGGGGCGCCGATCGAATGCAGACAGGGGACGAATTCACCATTGCCCAGCACGTCAAGAACGGCCTTGCCCATACGGGTCATGATACGCATATTGACAACAACGTAGGGGGAGTCTGAAATTTCAATACCGATTTTGGCAATCGGTGAGCCCAGCGGGCCCATGCTGAACGGAATGACATACATGGTGCGGCCGCGCATACACCCCTTGAAAAGTTTAAGCAGCGTTTCCTTCATCTCTTTGGGGTGCATCCAGTTATTGGTCGGGCCAGAATCCTGCTTTGAAATACTGCAGATAAAAGTGCGGTCTTCAACCCGCGCAACATCACCCGGATCAGAACAGGCCAGATAGCTGTCCGGACGTTTCTCCTGGTTCAGCTTTTTGAAGGTGCCGCTCTCTACCAGCTTATTGCAGAGCGAATCATACTCCTCCTGCGAACCGTCGCACCAATGGATAGCTTCAGGTTCACACAATGCCGCAACTTCTTCTACCCACTTAGTCAGTTGCTCGTTTTTACCTTGGTTACTCATGCCGCCTCCCCAGTTGAGGTATTAAAATTTAGTTTTGATTAAATAGCATACCGATGGATAAAAAAATAGAACTTAAATGAGCTGTATACAAAATACTTTTCATACCGGTTGATCAAGGAAATCAGGTTACCGAAGGGGGTGATTTTAAGAGGAGATTGGTTAAGTGCGTTTTAGGGACAATGAAACCGGGTACGTCAGTAAAGCATATCCGGTTTCATTGCCTTAAACGACGGGAGCGTGCGTTTTTAGTTGTATAGTCGACTCAGCGCAGCAGTGCTTCGGCCATCACCTCAGCAACATCACGCACCTTTACGTTGTCGGCCTTGACATCTTTAAGACCATCTTCAAACATGGTCATGCAGTAGGGGCAGGCAACACATATCGTATCCGGCTTCTTCTCGAGCGCTTCGTTGACGCGCGTCAGATTGATACGCTCCCCGACATGTTCCTCCATCCACATCCTGCCGCCGCCGGCGCCACAGCAGAAAGCATTGTTCCGGTTGCGCCCGATTTCGGCCGGAGCAGTGCCGGTGGCCGTCTTTATTATTTCCCGAGGGGCATCGTACACGTCGTTATGGCGACCCAGATAGCAGGAGTCATGAAAAACGGTCGTTCCCATTTCCTCTGACGTTTTATCAAGAACGAGCCGCCCTTCCTGTATCAGGTTGTGCAGCAGTTCGCTGTGGTGGATGACTTCCAGCTCAAGGCCGTACTGCCGGTAATCATTTTTCAGGGTCGTAAAACAGTGCGGACATTGAGTGATTACCTTTGTGACCCCCCGCTCAATGAACGTTGCAACATTATCCCTGGCCATCTTGTCGAACACGTATTCGTTCCCCAGCCTGCGCACGCTGTCGCCGCAGCATTTTTCATCCTTGCCGAGGATCCCCCACGAAACGCCGGCTTTATCAAGCAACTGAGACATCGCCACGCTGACGTGTTTGTTGCGCGAATCAAACGAGCCGGCACAGCCCACATAGAACAGATATTCGGTCGTATCCCGGTCGAACGGCCTGACGTCCAGCTGGCTGCACCATTTCGTCCTCTCTGACGGCGCAATGCCCCAGGGATTGCTGCGCCCCTCCATATTTTCAAACAGGTTCAGCAGCTCTTCGGGGAATTTTACTTCGCTCTCGACGAGGTGGCGACGGAGCTGGATGATTTTAGGCATCTGCTCGATAAAGACCGGACAGGCTTCCATACAGGCCCCGCAGGTGGTGCAGCCCCAGATCGATTCTTCGGACACGCTCCCTTCGCCACTATCACCGATCAACAGAGTCTGAGGTATGCCCCCGTTTTTGAGAGCTGTGCCATTTTTTAGCAGATTGACCTTGATATCATGGATCACCGCACGCGGATTGAGCGGCTTGCCGGTGATGCTGGCCGGACAGACGTTCTGGCAGCGACCGCATTCCGTACAGGAAAATGAGTCGAGCAGATCTTTCCAGCTGTAGTGATCCGCCCGAGCAACGCCGAATGTATTTCCAACGGTAAATTCTTCTCTTGGCTGGGTGTTCGGCTTTTCCAGACGCTTGAAAAAACAGTTCGGGATCGCGGTCAGGATGTGCATATGCTTGCTGTTCGGCAGGTAGCACATGAAGGCAAAAAGCGCCAGAGCGTGGGCCCACCAGGCAGCGGCATGGATTGACTCCAACTGGGTCGGCAGCGGCGGCATTAGACCGGCCAGCAGCGCTGACACCGGCATGACTTTTCTCGCTGCAGAAAGAAACGATGCCGGATCCACCCGGGATTTAACAATAAATGCCACCAGTTCCGAGGCATTGAGAGCAAAGGAGGCGAGCATCAGTGTCGCAATCAGTCCCAGGATGAAAAACGCCTCCGGTGTGCGGGCCTCCGGGTAGGGGGGAAAAAACAGCCGTCTCAATGCCGCTACCGTTACTGCAGCCAGTGCCAGTAACGATGCAATGTCGATCATGAAGGCGAGCGGCACGTACAGTTCGAAAGGAAGTTTGATGAGTTTGATCGTGTGAGGGAAAAGCCCGTTCAGGATGAATTCGGTGTTTGCCACCAGCAGTATCAGAAACGACCAGAAAATGATGAAATGGTTGATACCGAACGGCTGTGCGACCACCCGTTTCTGGCCGAAGGCGTACAGTATCATCTCACCGAGACGGGTACCAATATTGTCGAAGCGATCTTCCGGGCGACCGAGAGAAATCAGACTGAAACGTTTCCAGCACCCCCAGGCAAAGACAGCCAGGGAGGCGATCAGCAACGGGGCGAATATGGTCGGATTTGGTGTCATATCTTAAAACCTCATTTTTTTTGTTTCAAATCCCGGATCGTTTTTGTAATAGCCGGGACGATCTGGAACAGGTCACCCACGATGCCGTAGGTGGCCACTTCAAAGATCGGGGCACTGGCGTCGCGGTTGATGGCGATCACCAGATCAGAATCCTGCATGCCGACCAGATGCTGGATGGCGCCGGAAATTCCGCAGGCGATGTAAATTTTGGGTCGTACGGTTTTACCGGTCTGGCCGACCTGGCGATCACCCGGCATCCAGCCGGCATCAACGGCACTGCGGGAAGCGCCCACGACCCCGCCCAGTTCATCGGCCAGCTCCTGCAGCATGGCAAAGTTTTCCGGCCCCATCATACCGCGGCCGCCGGAGATAATGAACTCGGCCCCGGTTATATCTACCGCGCCCTTGCTGTGAGAGTCACGGATAATCTCGATAACTTTGGTGAGAACGCTCTCTTCGGGAACGGTGAAGGGGTCACGGATGATCGTCCCCTCGGCCCCCTCTCTCCGCTCCGGCATCGTCATGACATTGGGACGGACCGTGGACATCTGCGGGCGGAACTTGTCGCACATGATTGTGGCCATGATATTGCCGCCAAATGCCGGACGAGTCTGCATCAGGTTGCGTTTTTCATCGATACTGAGGCCGGTGCAGTCGGCGGTCAGGCCGGTGCCGACCCTGGTGGCTATTGCTCCGGCCAGGTCACGCCCCATGCCGGTAGCTCCCATCAGGATAACTTCGGGTTTGTATGTCTCGATCAGGTGGCAGCAGGCTTCAACGTAGGCTTCGGTGCGATAATGATAAAAGACAGGGGCATCAATCAGGTAGGCCTTGGCAGCGCCATGGACAAATGCTTCATGGCAGAGATGCTCGACGTTTTCACCGATCACCAGAGCACAGAGTTCAACGTCCAGCCTTGTGGCCAGCTCCGCGCCGACACCGAGCAGTTCCCAGGAGACCTTGGCCGGTTCCCCTTCGGTCTGTTCGACAAAAACCCACACACCTCGATATTCTGCCAGTTTTCGTGCAATAGCTGCTGCCCCTTCGTCAAGCTCTTCCTCAAAAGCGCCACCTGCCGCTGCAGCCAGCTGTTCAAGGATTTTCAACTCTTCGGGGGTGAAGAACATTTCCAGGGCCGATGCCGGACAGATCTTGACGCACTTCAGGCAGCCGATGCATTTGTCAGTCAGAATGATCGGCTCGCCGTTGTCGGTCATATCGACGGCGTTGACCGGGCAGGCGCTCTGGCAGCGGGCGCCGCAGGCGATGCACTTTCCGTCAAGCAGGCGGGCTACACCGCGCGGTTTCTTCGGTTTCGGTCTGGGTTGTAGTTCGCTCATAACGGTAACATGTCCTTCGCCATCAGTTTTTCTATCAGAAGCTCTGCGGTCCCAGCCGGATCTGCGTAGCCGTCACCAATGATTTCTCCCTTGTCGCGCTCAGGAGAGAATATTTTTGATACCCAGGTAGGAGAACCTTTCAGGCCGATTTTCTGCTCATCCAGTTGCAAGGTTTTGTTGTTCCAGACTTCGACAACGGCTTCAGCTGCAGCCAGCCGCATCTGCACCTTGGGATAGCGCGGCCGGTTCAGTTCACGGACAACCGTCAGCACCGCCGGCAGAGGGGCTTCGACAATCTCGTGTCGACCTTCCAGTTTGCGGCTGACACGGATTTTACGAGCAGAAAAATCAAGATCCATTATTTTGTCAACCAGTGTCAGCTGGCGATAGTCAAGGCGGCTGGCGATACCGGGGCCGACCTGGGCGGTGTCACCGTCAATCGTCTGTTTGCCGCAGATTACCAGGGCGACCTCATCGACTTCCGCATGCAGCTTGGCTATCGCTGCAGCCAGCACATTGCTGGTCGCGAGGGTATCGGCGCCGCCGAATACCCGGTCGGAGAGAAGAATGGCATGGTCGACTCCCAACGCCAGGGCTTTCTTCAACGTTTCCTCCGCGTTGGGGGGACCCATTGAAATGGCGGCAACCGTGCAGCCGAAACGATCTTTCAGGCGCAGCGCCTCTTCCAGTGCATGGGTGTCGTAGGGGTTGACGATAAAGGGAATACCGTCACGAACCAGAGTATTGGTAACCGGATCAATCTGAACCTGGGTCGTGTCCGGAACCTGTTTGATGCAGACAACTATCAGCATGAATCGAACTCCTGCGAGGTTGATAACAGCAGACATCCCGGATGTTTTCATCCGAAAAATCACGAATCAATCAATACATCCTGCTATTTAAAAAATTTGTCGCACCTTGTCGTCAATGTTAACTACGCACGCGGTGTTTCGTGTCTTACATCAAATCCATAACAAGTTGCAAGCTATTATAATTTCACGAAATTTATTTAGTAAGATGAAAATATCGACACATTAAAATATGTATACAGTATGTTTCATTTTCACTCCGCTTTTACAATAGAAAATGATCCCCACGGGGGAGTACGTCTTATTTTTCAGCGGAGCATACCTGCTTTACGCGGTGTCTATATAATCCCAACAGCCCTTAAGTGCGCCATTTCTGCATTACCGAGTCCAAGCATCCCTGTCAGTACCTCATCGTTATGCTCGCCCAATTGCGGTGGTGGCTGCCGGTCATCCAGAGGCGACCGGGAAAACTTCATCGGACTCCCTACCAGCGGTATCTCCCCGGCGCCCGAATGCTGGACATCTATACGCATCCCGCGCGACTGGACCTGGGGATTGGCGAAAACGTCCGCTATTGTGTTGATCGGGCCGCAGGGAACTCCCGCCTGTTCAAGAGCCGCAATCCACTCGGCACGGGTCCGCAACTTGAGAAATTCCATAATGATACGGATCAGCTCCGCACGGTTGCATACCCGATCGGCATTGGTGCGAAAACGCTCATCATCAGCCAGCTCCGGACAACCCGCAACGGCGCAGAACCTCGAAAACTGGCCGTCGTTTCCAACTGCCAGTATGATATAACCGTCGCTGGTGGCCAGTGCCTGATACGGGACGATATTCGGGTGCGCATTACCGAGTCGCTCCGGCGAACTGCCGGATACCAGGTAGTTGGTTGCCTGATTCGCCAGTGTCGCCACCTGAACATCAAGCAATGCGAGATCTATGTACTCCCCCTCGCCGGTCCGTTCCCGATGAGCCAGGGCTGCGAGAACCGAGGTTACGGCATACATGCCGGTAAAGATGTCGACGATAGCAACGCCGACCTTGATCGGCCCGCCTCCGGGTACATCATCCGGTTCGCCGGTGACGCTCATCAGTCCCCCCATTCCCTGAATAAGGAAATCGTACCCGGCACGGTTCCGGTACGGACCGGTCTGCCCGAATCCGGTGATGGAGCAGTAGATGATCCCCGGGTTGATCGCCTGAAGAGACGAATAATCGAGACCATACTTGGCCAGACCGTCGACCTTGAAGTTCTCAAGGACGATGTCGCAATCTGCAGCCAGCCGACGCACCAGATCCTGACCTTCAGACTTGGTAAAATCGATGGTGACCGACTTTTTCCCCCGGTTGGCCGCGAGGAAGTAGGCTGCGTCACTGGTCGGATTACCTTCCCGGTCTGCCAGAAACGGAGGCCCCCAGCCGCGTGTATCGTCCCCCAGGCCCGGTCGCTCAACTTTGATGACTTCTGCTCCCAGGTCCGCGAGGGTCTGCCCAGCCCAGGGGCCGGCCAGTACACGACTCAGATCAAGAACGCGTATATGACTTAAAGGTCCTGCCATTTATACTGCTCCTTGCATTTCTGATCACCCGTCAATAGCGTCTATCTGGCCAGTTTCGCCGTCAGCGCGGGTACAAACTGCATGACATCGGCCACTACCAGCACATCGGCTATCTCTCCGATCGGAGCATCCTTGTCCTTGTTGATGGCAAGTATGAAGTCCGATTTCTTCATGCCGGCCAGAT
>JANNLB010000223.1:0-2314 GCA_031396605.1 Geobacter sp.
GAGCGGAATGGAAAGCCGTGCGCAGATCGGCAAAAGGTCGCGCACGGTGTAGCTTTGGTCATCATTTTCCAGCGTCAACCGGGTTATGATGGCTTCCGGCAGTACAGAAAAAACCTGACAAAACCTTTCGAGGGCCACCAGCTTGTCACCATAAACTCCGCCGGCATGGATATTGATAACATCAGCTCCCACTTCCTCAGCCAGGTTTGCCTGATACTCCAGCTCACGGATTGAATTGGCAACTACCGCTGGGTGTGGCGAGGATAATACGACAAACTGGTCAGGATGAAAGCTGGCAGATGACAGGGCGGGAACAGTACTGCCATCTGTCATCACCCCGGGCAGGCTGGGCCGCAAAAGACCCCAAGCCCCATGCCGATTACATCGATCTTGCAGATGTGCCTGCCTGCTGGCTGGGACGGACAATGACGGTTGATATCGAAGCCAAAGCCAAGGAACTGGCGGCGGTTAAGTTGATGACTGAATTGAAAAGTGGGGGCAGACAAGGTTCGTCGGGCACTATCTGCTCAGGAAGGTTTCATGCTGACAGGAACAAAATTTTGTTGAAAAGGAGCTGAACGATGACTATATCGACAGTGGTAAACCGGTTCAGATTGATCGTAACTGTAACCTTACTCATAATCACAGGAGTGGTACCCGCCATTGCAGCCGAAGAAGCACCCTACACAGTTATTAAAACTGACGATATTTTCGAGCTGCGCGAGTACGCGCCTCAGGTACTCGCCGAAATCATTGTTGACGGAGACCTGGAAGGTGCCGGTAACAAGGCTTTCAGACCGCTGTTTCGCTACATCTCCGGTGACAACACATCACGCGGCAAGATTGCTATGACGGCTCCTGTTTCGCAGGAACTGAAGGGAGAGAAAATATCCATGACCGCACCGGTGAGTCAGCAGCGTGTTCAGGGAAAATGGGCCGTCAGTTTTATGATGCCGGCCTCCTACACTCTGGAAAGCCTGCCGGTTCCTGATGATCCCAACATCTCGCTGCGGCAGGTTCCTGCCCGCCGGGTGGCAGCTGTTCGATATTCCGGTTTCTGGAGTGAGGAGAAGTATCTGCTCCACAAAGAAAAACTGGAAAAATGGATTAAAGATAACCGCTATACCGTTACCGGTGAACCGGTCTGGGCCCGTTATAACCCACCTTTTACGCTGTGGTTTATGCGGCGCAATGAAATACTGATTCCCGTTTCTTCAGATCTGAATTAGGGTAAATCAGGGACATCCACCCAATCCAATTATATTTAACTTGTTTTCCTATCCAGACTCCGATACTGAATTGCCTCGGCGATATGCTGCTCATGGACGGTTGCGCTTCCGTCGAGATCGGCTATTGTGCGGGCAACCTTGAGAATGCGGGTATAGGTGCGGGCGGAGAAGCCGAGACGGTCGGTGACAAGCTCCAGCATGCGGTTGCCGCTGTCGTCAAGTTCGCAGTATTTTTTTATGAAGCGTGGCGTCATCTGGGCGTTGCAGTGGATTTTGGTTCCTTTGTAGCGTTCCAGCTGAAGTTCCCGTGAACGCTCGACCCGTCGTGCAATTGCGGCGGAACTTTCAGCCTCGCCACGGTCGGCCAGGTCGCGATATTTGACGGCAGGGACTTCGATGTGAATGTCGATGCGGTCGAGAAGCGGCCCGGAGATTCGTGACCGGTAGCGATGGATAGCAACGGGGGTACAGGTACAGGGGTGAGTCGGATCTGATAAATATCCACAGGGACAAGGATTCATGGCAGCCACCAGCATGACCCGCGCCGGGTAGGTCAGCGAGAGCAGTGAACGGGAGATGGTGACTTTACCATCCTCGAGCGGTTGGCGCAGGACTTCGAGAACATTCTTCTTGAACTCAGGAAGCTCATCGAGAAAAAGTACGCCGTTGTGCGCCAGGGATACCTCGCCCGGCTTTGGAGTCGTGCCGCCCCCGATCAGTCCGACGTCGGAGATGGTATGATGCGGTGAGCGGAACGGCCTGACCGCAAGCAAGGCACGTTCCTTTTCCAGCATGCCGCTGACGCTGAAGATTTTGGTGGTCTCGATAGCCTCGTCAAAGGACATGCGCGGCAGAATCGACGGAATACGGCGGGCAATCATTGTCTTTCCTGATCCGGGCGGGCCGATCATCAGAATATTATGTCCGCCGCTGGCAGCAACTTCCAGGGCACGTTTGGCATGTTCCTGCCCCTTGACTTCGCTGAAATCCTCACCATATTCACTGCCGCTGGAAAAAAGCGCCTGCAGGTCAACCCGACAGGGCTCGATAATTTCGCGACCACTCAGAAACTCCACTACCTGGGA
>JANNLB010000231.1:0-4275 GCA_031396605.1 Geobacter sp.
CCAAGCATCACGACCGGCTGCCGCGTTTCTTCTACAACGAGCCGATTGCGCCGCATAACCAGACCTTCATGATGAAGGATGAGGAGTTGGACGAAGTCTTCAACTGGTAGTACAATGCGGCGTCCATATTCACGCCATCTCGACCCCGTCCTCGGGACTTCCTTGTGCGGCGTAGCGCCCTCTCCCAATCCCTCCCCCAGCGGGGGAGGGGATGCAGTTCACCCTCTCCCTCCGGGAGAGGGTGGCCAAAGGCCGGGTGAGGGGCCTCCGCGGAGTCCCTGCGGGCGGGGCCGACCTGACGCAAATCTGAGCGCCTCAGGAACTTCATTTCCTTGGAGACGACCATGATGTACACGTTACCTGACCAGTCAACCATCGTCCCCGGATTGGAAACCCTGGCGTTTCACTTGGCGGCTGACCAACTGGATACCTTCTTCCCGATTCTCCAGAAGGGGGTGACGGTTTCGGCCGTTACCGGCTGTACTCTTAAAAGCCTGCTGTGCGACCAGTTCAGAATTCCTGTAGACTATGTAACCGACCGGATAACCACTATATTTCTCGATAACCGTCCCGTGGATGACCTTGACCGCACAATTATTCAGGATGGTTCACGGGTAACCCTGTCTGCTGCAATGCCCGGTCTTGTCGGGGCCACCATGAGGCGAGGCGGGTTCTATGCCGCACTTCGCCAGGGGATAAGTCATGCAGCGGACAGCAGGGAAGCTGCAGGTGAATGCGGGTCGGTTCGTCTGAAACTTTTCAACCTGTTGTTGGCAGAACTCGGGCCTCTTGTTCTGGCTCGTGGTATACTATTGGAAGAGGGTGAGTCGAACGATCTGCCGCTAAACCTTCCCGTCCGGCGGGAAGATTCGGGTCGGCTGCTCCTGACCGTTTATTTCGGAGAGTAAGATAATGAATGTAACCGTTAAACTATTCGCTTCTTTCCGTGCCGGACGTTTCGACATTGAAACCGCCTATTATCCCGTCGGAACTACCGTGTCCGATGTGGCCGACCGTCTGAATCTGCCGCAATCGGAGTTGGGGATCATGATGATCAACAATCGACATGTCAAACTCGACCGTACGCTTGCCGATGGCGATATACTGGCGCTCTTTCCGCTTCTGGGCGGGGGATGATATGGATTCTCTGCCGATATTCTTACGCGATCATGCCGAAAGTCAACTGCTTCCCTGGAGCCGTCAGGTCGAGGCAGCCGATCATTTCGGAGTGGCCTTGGCCCAGGTTGAAGAGATTGCCCTGGAACGGGGCATCCTGCCTGCCCGCTATCAGCGCAATCGCCAGGCCATACCCGTCAGTGACCAGTTGACAATGTTCCGCAGCTCTGTGGCAGTGATCGGCTGCGGCGGTCTGGGCGGCTATGTCGTGGAAGAATTAGCCCGTCTGGGGGTAGGAAGGATTGTTGTTATCGATCCTGATGTTTTCGAGGAACATAACCTGAACCGGCAGCTTTTCAGCACTCCGGCCAATCTGGGGTACGCCAAGGTAGAAGTTGCGGCCAGGCGGGTACGTGAAATTAATCCTGCAGTAACCCTTGTGCCGATTCAAGAAGCATTTTCACCTGCAAACGGAACAGAGCTGCTCAAAGGTTGCCAGATAGTTGTTGATGCACTCGACACTATACAGGTTCGGCTTGAGTTGGCGGAAGTCTGCTCCGCAATGAATATTCCCCTTGTGCATGGCGCCATCGCCGGATGGTTTGGACATGTCGCCACCCAGTTTCCGGGCGATGGCACGATTCAAGCAATCTATGGCTCCTGGAAAGAGGGCAAGGGTGTTGAACAGACGCTGGGAAACCCCTCTTTCACACCTGCCGTGGTAGCCAGCCTCGAAGTTGCCGAAGTCTGCAAGCTGCTGATCGGCCAGGGAACGCCACTGCGGGGGCGTCAATTGGTGATCGATCTGTTTTCAATGGAGATGCAAGTAATCAATATAGGTGAAGGTCACAGGGAAACCGCATAAAGGCGGTTTCGGAAAAAAACCTTTGCAAACCGCTTGTCCTCTGCATCAAACAGCGAAACCGGCAGCCGCGCCTTTCTGACCCTCTCACCTCGCCGGCACATACTCCGCAATCATCTGCGCGATCCGCTCCGGCGTGTTCTTGTCGTTGTTGAAGACAAGATGATAGAAACGCAAATCGCGCGCGTCCAGATTAAAATAGTCGTGGATGAACGCATCGCGCTGTTTCTGGTTCTTCTCAACGACCCCCTCTGCCTTGTCTCTGGAGATTTAGAGCCGTTTGGCGATAGACGACATCAGGAGGATACTATGAAAATAGTCGGCCATAGGGGAGCTTCAGCGGATGCCCCAGAAAATACACTTGAATCCATGAAACTTGCCTGGGAGCAAGGGGCTTATGCCGCAGAATGCGATATCATCCGCACGCATGACGGAAAGCTGATATTGATGCACGATGATTCGACTAAACGAACCGCTTTGGATGGAGTCGATCTTCTGGTAGAACATACCGACTGGACAGATCTGAAAAAACTCGATGTCGGAAGCTGGAAAGGCAAAAAATGGAAAGGCGTCAAGATTCCCCTTTTAGAAGATGTCCTGCGCGCTATCCCTGATGGCAACCACTTGTATATTGAGGTAAAAAGCGGAAATACCAACCTTGGCGCCGATTCGCGAGTTATTAATGATCTTGAAAGTATCATGGAAAAAGAAAAGATATCGCCGGAAAAAATCACCTTCATATGCTTTGATCATGATTTTTTAAACCGGCTAAAAAAAAGAGTTCCCCGCTACCACGTCTATTACCTTACGACATACGCCAGGTTTTTCGGTAGATGGCCTGATGTCAGAAACGAGGCGGAGTTGGAGACGTATATCCGGGAAGCGCTTGAAAACGGCATTGATGGGCTTGATATGGAAAATTCAGCCGTCATTACAGGGGAGTGGGTGAAAAAAATTCATGACAAGGCGCTGAAAGTTGCTATCTGGAGCTATGGCAAGGACGATACTTTAGAGAATGCTCTCAGATACAAGGAGATAGGCGTTGATTTTTTAACTACAAATATGCCGGCTACGATATTACAAGGACTTGATCCGTCATGTCGCTAGAAACGGGCCACGATGTTTATCGCTTCAAAAACACCACGTTCCCCGAAGAGGACTTTGTTCAAAACGGGAAGATCACCCAATCAGGGATAGAGTATTTATTACAATTCAAGCGATTCAATTTATTCAATAAAACAAGCACGGCAATACTTTTTACTGCTGCCCTTCCGGTCATAGTCCCCATTGCGATCTTGCGGCTGGTCTCTCTGTCCGTTGTCTTTGGGACCGGTTTCGTATTGAAGAAACAGTTGTCAATTAATCTGGACAACTACCCGAAGATAATAAGAATAATTTATTTTGTCTGCCTGGGTCTCCATATAAGATCACTAGATAAAGAGCGAACAGCCACGTCCCCCGGCACTGATTCAACTGATTGTGAACGGTCTACCGTCATGGTATCCAGCCATAACAGCCGGTTTGATGCGATCTTGCTCGCCAACCTGCACCAGGGCGACGCTACCTACCTGGCGGCAGCAAAATCATCCTTTTTCGGGAAACTTCTCATTGACTCAGGGCTTTGCAGCCGGTCCATGGAGGATGGGACAGCTCTGGATACAAAAGAGGGGCGAGAGGAATGGCGGCGAAGGCTGAATGCCGCTTGTTGCCGCCCCCTGCTGTTTTTCTCCGAGGGGCGCGTAGTGCAGAAGCCGAACACGATCATAACCTTTCAAAACCACTTGTTTCTTGGTCAGAAAGTGAATATTATCTGTAAAAAGAGCAGCTATAGATCATATTTTCTGGATCATACTCAAATAGAAATCCCTTTTTTTAAAACTCCCTACTCCGGATTTAAAAATAAATTACTGTGGGACTCAATTTATTGAAGCTCTTCCTTTTTTAGTCTCTTTTGTCACCGTATTTCAGAATGAAGTGATTGGAACCGTACAATTGAACGGGAGTGAGACCCTCGAAGAAATTAATGAGTCGTTATACTCGTTATATGTTGATAATGGATATGGTCTCGTAACAATTGACCCGCTTTTAGTCAAAAAAATAATGCAAAGTTTATACATCTGAAAGAGGAAATCAAAATGGATATCCCGGCAGGTTTTCAGAACCGGAAGGAATGACATGACCATCAGTATGAGAACGAGCGGCATACAATACTCCAGACCTTTTGCAGCAGGTTTTGCCGTGTTCATTGTGGCACTCATTTCCGCAGCAGCATTGATATGGAATTCGGAAAAACTTCG
>JANNLB010000241.1:0-41008 GCA_031396605.1 Geobacter sp.
AATACATAACGGCTATGACCTGTAAGGGGCTGCAGGGCTTTCAGGATTTCTACGGCCTGCCGTGAAAGTGGCACAAGGTGAGCAATTTTCATCTTCATACGTTCGGCGGGTATGCTCCATTCTGCCACATCAAAATCTATCTCTGACCATTCAGCCGCCCGCAGTTCCCCAGGACGGACAAACAACATCGGCGCAAGCTGCAAGGCGCACTTGACCACGAAAGAGCCTTCAAAGCCGTCTACCGCTCGCAGGAGGGGTGCAACTGCTTTCGGGTCTGTAGGTGCGGCAAAGTGACCGCCCCTGACCGGTGGTAAAGCACCCCTCAGGTCGGCGGCAATATCTCTTTCAGCCCGCAAAATGGACATTATAAGACAATAGATAATAAAAAAGCCCCTGTTTCAAGGGGCTTAATACTTTATTGGACGTTGCTGGATTAGTTGTTGGAGCCATTTGTCGGAATCGAACCGACGACCTCATCATTACGAGTGATGTGCTCTACCAACTGAGCTAAAATGGCAATGGTACCTGTCCGGCACTACGGTGCCGCTGGAAAGTGTGAAACTACCCCATAAGAGTGGCTGCTGTCAATGCCCTATGCCGCTTTGCAGGTAAATTTCTGCTTTACCGCCGCTCCGATTACGACTACTATCACCCTCAGGTTTCTTGAATACATTTCTCACGCTTTGGCGCCCCTATGATTTTTCGTACCCTGCTGATATTTTTGCTGATCTCTACCTGGCCGTTAACTGCTCATGCAGCGACATCGTCCGGCATCACCCGGCTTGGGCATGCAATCCAGATGGGTGCGTTTGCCGATGTAAAAAACGCTGAGCGCTTTGCGACGAAACTTCAGGCCAAGGGGATTGAAGCTTTCTATTTCCGCAAGGACAACGGCGTGTATGCCGTACGCTTTGGCGACTTCCCCAGCAAGGAAAAAGCCCGGATTGTTGCAAAAAAACTTGTGGCAGAACATCTGATTGACGGCTATTACATTGCCCCACCGAACGAAATCGTTTTTAGCCGCCCTAAAGGAACAGGATGGCAAAAACCCCCGCCGGATGAGATCCGGAAACCGCATGAACCGATCCAACCGGTTGTCCCGGTCGAATCACCCGAAAAACCGGCATCCAAACCTTCAAAAGATAATAAGGACATGGGATCAATTGCAGCCCGCACCGCCGAACGATTCGTCGGCATCCCCTACCGGTGGGGCGGTGATAACGTGGTGGATGGCATGGATTGCAGCGGCTTTGTCCGGGCGGTCTATAACCTGTGCGGGCTCAGTATTCCCCGCACCTCCCGGGATCAGTTCAAAGCCGGAAATATAGTGGCTAAAGACGATCTGCAGGACGGCGATCTGGTTTTTTTCGGATCATCAGCGGCTAGCATCAACCACGTCGGCATTTACGTCGGAGGGGGAAATTTCGTACACGCCCCGCGACGGGGAGAAGAAATCCGGGCGACGGCGGTCAGTGAAAGCTATTTTGAGAAGCGTTTTGTGGGAGCAAGACGGTATTTTTGATCTTTCCTCTTTAAGAAAGGGGGTTTGATGGGGATTTGGTTCAGGCAGTGAAGAAAATCCCTACTCGCCCTCCTTTGAAAGAGGGGAATTGATTTGAGGAGATATGTTGTTATGGCAATCATCAAACCATTCCGCGCACTGCGGCCACACAAAGATCTGGTCGAGAAGGTTTCCGCCCTTCCGTACGATGTGATGAATGTCGAGGAGGCGTGTGCCATGGCGGCCGGAAACCCGAACAGTTTTCTGCACATTTCCCGTCCTGAAATAGATCTGCCTCCGGAGGTCGATCCGCATGACGAATCCGTATATCTGCAGGGAAAACAGAATCTGGGGGAGTTCATCAGGCGCGGAATTCTGACGCAGGATCATAATGACTGTTTCTATGTGTATCGCCAGCGGATAGGGGCCATAAGCCAGACCGGCCTTGTGGTCTGTGCCAGTGTCGACGACTACCAGTCCGGAGTTATAAAAAAGCACGAGCATACCCGTGCCGACAAGGAAGAGGACCGGGTCAGGCATATCGACTATCTGGATGCCAATGACGAGCCGGTCTTCTACCTCTCCCGCTCCTGCGCCGAAGTGGAAGGGATCATCGAAGGGGTTACCAACGGAGCGCCGGAATATGACTTTATATCGGACGATGGTGTCGGGCACACTGCCTGGATCATTGCCGATCAGATTCTGATCGACCGTTTGATCGTCCTGTTTGCCGCCATCCCGAGGTTGTACGTCGCCGACGGCCACCATCGCAGTGCCGCCGCAGGGCGGGTACGCGAACTGCGCCGCGACAGGAATCCCGGCCATACCGGCGGCGAAGAGTACAACTCATTCCTGACGGTCGTATTTCCTGAAAACCAGCTCAACATCATGCCCTATAACCGGGCGGTCAAAGATCTGCACAACCGTAGCGTTGCCGAATTCATCTCCCAGGTGGGAAGCAGCTTTGAGATCCTCCCCTCACCTGTTCCGGTTGTTCCGGCAGAACGCCACCACTTCGGCATGTATCTTGACGGCCGCTGGTATCATCTGCATGCCCGTCCGGCGATTGTCAACGAGAATGACACCGTCGGCAGGCTGGATGTTTCAATTCTACAGAACGCGCTCCTGGCGCCGCTGCTCGGCATTCACAACCCGAGGACCGACCAGAGAATCCACTTCGTCGGCGGAATACGCGGCAACGATGAACTGGTCAAACTGGTGGATTCGGGCGAATACGCCGTGGCGTTTGCCCTTCACCCGACCTCGATCCGCGAACTGGTAGAATTGGCCGATCAGGATCAGATCATGCCCCCCAAATCGACCTGGTTCGAACCCAAACTGCGAAGCGGGCTGTTCGTGCATCTGCTTTCCTGATCGTGATGTTACTCTGCACAAACGAAAAGACCTCCCGGCATTCAGAGTCCGGGAGGTCTTTTCGTTATATCGCTGCAATCGAAGTTATCTCTTCATCGCATCATCCATCAGTTTATAGGCACAGAACTCTCCGCACATCGTGCAGGCGCCGTGATCCGATACCGGCGAGTTGGCCCGGTACTCACGGGCCTTGTCCGGATCCATCGCCAGGGCGAACTGCCCTTCCCAGTCGAGCTTCTTCCGGCATTTCGCCATGGCAATATCTTTCGCCATAGCCCCTTTGACACCCTTGGCAATGTCGGCCGCATGGGCGGCAATCCGGGTGGCAATGACTCCATCACGCACATCCTGCACATTCGGCAGACAGAGGTGTTCCGAAGGGGTCACATAGCAGAGAAAGTCGGCCCCGGCGGCGGCCGCAATCGCACCGCCGATGGCACAGGTTATGTGATCATAACCCGGCGCAATGTCCGTCACAAGCGGCCCGAGGACATAGAAAGGGGCTCCGTGACAGAGACGCTTCTGCAGCTGAATATTGGTCTGGATCTGGTTGAGCGGCACATGGCCCGGCCCCTCGATCATGACCTGCACACCGGCGTCCTGAGCGCGCTGGGTCAATTCACCAAGCAGGATAAGCTCATGGATCTGGGCCCGGTCGGTCGCATCAGCCAGACAGCCGGGGCGGAAGCCATCCCCCAGTGAAAGGGTCATGTCGTATTCTTTCGTGATCTCCAGCAGCTTGTCAAAATGTTCAAAAAGCGGATTTTCCTTGTTGTTGTAACTCATCCATTCGATGGTGAAGGCACCGCCGCGCGAAACTACGTCCATAATGCGCCCTTCGTTCTTCATTCGCTCAACGGTGCTGCGTGTCACCCCGCAATGGACGGTGATAAAATCGACCCCATCCTCGGCGTGCTTGATAATCCCGGCAAAGATATCGTCAACCGTCATATCTACGATGGCTTTATTCTTGGCGCGTACCGCATCCAGAGCGGCCTGATACAGCGGAACACTGCCGATACAGGCGTTTGTTTCGGCAATGATCGCCTTCCTGATTTCGTCCACCGGGCCGCCTGTTGAAAGATCCATAATGGCATCGGCACCGTATTTGACCGCCGTACGGGCTTTATCCAGCTCCTTTTCAATATCGGTATCGTCTGATGAAGAGCCGATATTGGCGTTGACTTTGGTGCGAAGCCCGGCTCCGACAGCAAGCGGAGTGCCATTGGCATGTTTGTTGTTGTGGCAGATGACGATGGTGCCGGCGGCGACACCGTCACGGATAAATTCAGGAGGCATCCCTTCTGCAGCGGCGGCTGTCTGCATTTTTTCGGTGACGAGGCCTCGGCGTGCATATTCAAGCTGAGTCATGTGCATAATCCTTTTACTTTAGTTCTTGTGCTGCCAGGAAGTGATTAACCGGACTATGCCCCTTCCCCAGTGACCGGGCAAGGCGAATAGCGGAGCTGATAAATAATTTTGACCGTTCGATCGCTGTCAGCAGCGGCTCTCCCTGGGCAAGCAGGGCGGCGATCGCAGATGCATAGCTGCAGCCGGTACCATGAGTATTACTGGTAAAGATCCGCTCGGAACTGAAATGGTGACACCTGGTGCCATCAAAAAGTATATCGGTGGAGAGGCGGCCGGTAAGATGCCCCCCCTTGATAAGAACGTTAGCGGCACCCATGGCATGCAGGTCGCGGGCTGCCTGCTCCATCTCCGTCTCGTTTTTTATCGATCTTCCCAGTAGACGCTCCGCCTCGGGAACATTGGGAGTCAGCAGATAGGCGAGGGGCAGCAGTTGATCACTGAAAACCTGAATCGCTTCACGCTCTAACAGCGCAGCTCCACCTTTGGCAACCATAACCGGATCGATCACCATCGGTATGATAACTTTCCGCTCACCGAGTCGCTCCGCCAGAGCCGAAATCATGGCCGGAGTATGCAGCATTCCGGTTTTGATGACATCAATCGGGATATCCGACAGTACTGCGTCAAGCTGATCACGCATAAAGCTCGGCGGCAGCCCGTGTATCGAGTGGACTCCGCGAGTGTTCTGGGCGGTCAGGGCGGTCAGCACCGTGGCGGCGTAACTGCCAAGGAGGGTAATCGTCTTGATATCGGCCTGTATGCCGGCACCGCCCCCTGAATCACTGCCGGCAACGCTCAACACCGCTCCGCGAGGAAAAGGGAGAACTCGATTAAACAGCAGCAAAAGTTCTGCAGCTGCAATGTCGGGTCGTGGGCTCGAAAGTACTGAAGAAATTACCGCCAGCGCATCCGCACCCGCCTCGATCACCCGGCAGGCATTGCCGACAGATAATCCGCCGATGGCCACGATCGGGATCTTTATTGAGCTGCGAATCGACCCGAGCCCTTCAACACCGGGGAGATGGGAAACGGCCTTGCTCCCGGTCGGGTATATCGCTCCGAAACCGATATAGTCTGCATCCTCCCGCTCTGCCCGCAGGGCTTCTTCCCGGTTATGCGTCGAGATGCCGATAATCTTGCCACTCCCGAGCAGCGCTCGCGCAGCCGCAATATCACCATCATCCTGTCCCAGATGAACGCCGTCAGCATCCAGCTCTTTGGCAAGCTGAACGTCATCATTGACAATGAACGTTGTTCCAAAGCGGGTACAGAGCCGTTTCAACTCGCCCCCCACCGCCAGACGTTCCCCATATACCGCACCCTTGGCACGATACTGCAGAGTTGATACTCCTCCCAGGAGTGCCTGACCGACCCTCTCCATGAGATCGCTCCCCTGATCGGTAATCAGATAGACACCCGAGATATCGCACGGCTGCGTTACTTTGTTTACGACAAGTCGAAACGGCTTGGTATCACTCATTTGACTATTCCTCAGTCCCGTCAAACGTGAAACGTACGGGTGAAGTTACAAACAAAAAAACCGCACTGACATTTAACATCAGGCGGCTGGATAGTTGTAGATCCCGCAAGCCGCTTTCCTACGCCGGTATTACCCGGTTCAGGTGCAAAGGGTTCCCGCTGTCCGAACGTGTTACGGTTCAGGCAGGCGGATCTCAGTTCGGATGAACTCCCCCAGGGCCTTGTTGGGTTGGTACAGTACTTCAATGGAACCGTAATGTCAATCGGTACTAATAGAGGTAAGGGATCAATTTCTTAACATTCTTCCTGTAGTCATTATACTCCGGGAACTTTTCCACCAGCAGACGTTCTTCATGCCGCGACTTGATATCGAAAAAAATGAGTAGCAGCAGCGCGTAACCGACGGTCAGCCAGCTGGTCAGCCACATTCCCCAGCCGAACGCCATCAGCGTTATGCCGCTGTAAATCGGGTGCCGCACAAGCCGGTATGCTCCGGCAACGACCAGCGTAGCGCTCTCTTTCGGGATTGGCAGAGGGGTGAGATTCCTGCCCAGATTGACCGAACCGGTTGCGGCAAGAAGAATGCCCGCTACAAACAACGCGCCGCCTCCCATGTGGCCAATCCATGCATACGGAGCGCTCCACGCCGTCATCCCCTGACAGGTATGAGGACCGAAAATCAGCAGTAAAAACAGGCACCCCTGAACAACCAGATACCACTCACCCCGTGAACCTTTCCACCTTGAAGTATGTGTCACTTTTTCCCCGCCAAGAGCAACTCTTCACTTGTTATGACCCCAATCCCTTTACTCCTGTATCGCTCAAGCACTTCTGACATGTTCTGCCGCGATGCAACCGCATCCGTAACGACCACGACCCGATATCCGCGGTTTAAAGCGCCGAGAGCGGTGTAATAGACACAATATGCGGCATCGACTCCGGTCAGATACAGTTCATCAACCGTGCTGTCAATCAACAGCTGCTCAAAGTGGCGGTTCGAGAAGGCGTCAGTCCTGTTCTTTTCAAAGTCGTTGCTGTTAACAACCTTGATTCTGCGGTCTATTATCACCTTTCCTGCCCGTCTGCCGCCATGCAGCCGGACAAAAAGGTTGTTGCTGAAGACCTGCCGGATGTAGGCGACCTCCATGCCCGATTCTGACGCCATATCGATCAGCCGGTTGACCGTGGCTATCATTCCGGTAGCGGGCGGTACGGTGGCCGGTTGTCGGGCATTAGTCCCGGAATACCCTTCCTGAATATCCAGAACCACAAGCGCTTTGCGGGGGTTCCGATAGGTGGGTATTCTTCTCCCTTTTGTGGCGACATACATGCTGCGGAACATCATGGCAGCCGCCATGAGAGCGAGAAGAGCGATTATCGCCAGGAAAATGAGCAGATAGTACATTGTCAGCTAGCTCCGCCCCAGAGGGGACTGTCCATGAACTGACGTCGCATTCGTTCTTCCGGATTCTGTGTGTAAAATTCATCTTCAGAAAACGAGTACCGATATGATTCCAGGTAGTTGCTTATTATTCGGTAGGCGGCATTAATCTGCCTGATCTGCTCGCTGTTTGTGTCTCCACCGCTATCCGGATGATAGCGTTTCGCCAGTTCCCGATGGCGAGTCCTGATTTCTCTGATGGTGCACCACTCCCGTAGTCCCAACACTTGAAGCGCATCCTGAAATTCAGCATAGTTCATGGCTTCTCCCTTCTGTGTCAGATTATATCCACGTTTCTCTTTTGCCTTTAATCCGGCTATAAATTTAAACATTAACTTTTCACCACCAGGGAAGGTGAATCTATTCGATTTCAGTTAAAAAAGGGAATATTGCTCCCACAACCAAGACTAACGTCGACAAGATACGTGGTCTAAAATTTATCTTTTTATTTATATGAATGTCAATATGTTTGATGGTGTAATTGAAGAGAAGCGATTTTAAACCCATGAAACTCTTGGCAACTTAAAGTATGTCGTTACAATCTATCTACCGGCGTTCTATTAAAATTATGCTTACAATTACTCAGGTGAGATCATGTTAGTTTCAATCGTTACTTTGTTCAACACGTTTTTATTAACTACGACAGCTTACTCCAGGCTGATACAGGAGAAGAAACAGTTTGTTGAGGTTTATATTATTCATAAATAAATATATATTGACTTTATAAGTATTGCGGCGTAAACGAAATATTAACAGTGTTTGTTTGCATTTTTCCAAATCTAAAAGGCGGCAGAAAGGAGACGGTATGGACAGACGGGAATTTTTAAAAATTACAGGCATGGGTGGTGCAGCGCTGGCTGCGGGTGGTATTTCAATAGGTTTACCGAAACAAAGTCAGGCAGCAAAAAAAGAAGATATTGGCGAGATAAAGAGCCTGAAGGTGACCGTTCTTTCAGAGACCAGCTGGTTTGACAACGATATTTTCAAGAAGGACATGATGGATGGCGGCGGCACAATGGCCAGTCAATACGATATTGCCTGGAACAAGGAAAATTCCGGCGGATATTCGGCACTGCTGGAGATCGAACAACTAGATGGCAGCAAAAAGAAAATCCTGATGGATTCAGGCTGGAATACTTCATGGATGGACTATGTCTTTAAGATGCATGGTGTAGACCAGATGCTGAAAAAAAAGGAAATCGACACCATGGTGCTGACACACTGGCACCTAGACCACTACTGGGGAATCGAATCGACTCTCAGGCATAATCCGAACATCACTATTTATGCACCCAATACCCACTATCCTGAAGATATGAAACTGCTCAAGGGGGGTAAATTTGAGAAACCCGGCTGCAGCAACAGTATTCCTCACAAAGGAAAACTGGTGGAATGCGATGCAAAAAATATCGTTAAACTTATGCCGGGCGTGGCAATTAAGAACTTTGATGTACCGATCATCCTGCGTGTTAGGGGAGAAAATGTGTTGTATTTCAATGTCAAGGACAAGGGAATTGTAACTGTCACAGGTTGCTGCCACCCTGGCATCCTCTCTCTCTACAGTTTTGCGCGCAATAACTTCGCCAAGGGCGAAGACGTTTATGGCAGTTATGGCGGTCTCCATATCACCTTGTTTGAAACCTGGGATCCCAAATTCGACGACATCATCAAGGGATTGAAGGCGTTCAAACCTGAAAAACTGGGTTGCAACCACTGTACCGGTTGGTTATTTGCGGAAAAGGCGGCTGCAGCAGGTCTGCCGATCGTAAAAGGTACCGACAAATTTCGCTCATACAGAAAGGTTTCTTCCGTTGCCAAAAACAACAATGTCTTCCTGACCAACGGAGATACTGTTGTCTTCGGATGATGTTTACTGATAGCTGCATTGTCGAGGAGGATCTTGGTATGACTGCACAGACGTCAATAAAAACGAATTACTCACTTGGCATTGCAACCTTTATAGGGTTATCCGCACTTAATATCGGGGCATGGTTTCTGTTCTTCAATCCCAAAGGGATCATGCGCCTGTACACACCAATGTACGGTTTTTCCATGGTTGTAATTCTGCTTGCAATGGTGATCACCGTAATCGACCTTTTTAATTGCTGGCCTCTGCGAAGAAAAGCCGATGAAAAGATATCCCCGGTTCAGGGGATACTGCTCACAGGAATCACACTGTTTCTGACCTGGGCAGTCATGTTCGGCTTGTTCCACAACCTGATCGGGAAATTCGGCATAACCTATTTCAGCCCTTCTGCCATTGTAGCTACCGGAGAAACCGGCACCGAAATTTTCAATGCCCGCGAAAACTCGTCAACTGCCTTGATTTACCTGTTTGCCGCATACATCTGGGTTGCCGTTGGCTGGAAAACGAGTTTCAAGGGGTGGCCCTGGAGTGGTGAAAGCTTGGCAACAGTTGGTTTTTCACGCTTGATGACCGTTTCATTGATGTCGGTCCTTGCCTACGCGGTGTTTTTTCACCCCCATGTAGGGTATCTTTTTTCCCCCCCCCAGAAACTGGCAGCTGTTGCTCCGTGGTGGGAGTCGCTGGCAGACACCGGTAGTTCCTATTACCATCTGGGCTGGGTAGTTTGTACCGTAGCCATACTGATTATGTCAGAATCACTCTGGGAAGGCTATCCGTGGCGGATAGTATCCCGTGATAAGGGGTCACTTCCAGGGGGGATATTCACCTTTTTAGGCTCTGTCGTATCCGGCTTTGTTATGATGCTCGTCATGAAGAAAGGAATGGATCTGTACTGGGGAATGCCGTTTGTAGGCGGCCAATATCTGGACGCCCCTTATTTTCGTTATCTACATGCCGCGGAAATGGCCGGTTTTCTGATTCTTGCCACTTTAGTAGTATCCATATATTTCGGTAATCTGCTCAGTGGTTCAAACCTGATGGTCAGGATTCTGACCAGAACAGTAGTCTTAGTCATACTGGCCGCCTTGCTGATGTGGTTCTACTACGCTGCTGGTCCGCTCTTCCTGGGGACAGTTCCCGGTATCGCTCAACCGGAAGATACACCGCTCTGCTGGAGTTTCTTCATGATCAGCTTCGTGCTGATGCATCGTCATTTCTTTAATGCGGCTCCGCTGCAGGCTCAGTCATGAGCCTGCAGGACACCTGGATAGGGATGTGTCGCAGTCTGGGTGCAGTCGCTGGAATAGTCAAGGGCAGCATGGCCGTTGATGACATGACGCCCTCCTGGGATCAACAAGAGTTCTTCTCCTCCTACGAAACCAGTTACTCAATGACCCTGGCCTACCCCGACGACATTCTGACTGAAAGTGCCCGGGCAGTCGGGATTCCGGTCGAAGGCCGTGAAAAGCTGGATATCGTCAGGGATATGGTTAATCTGCAACGACAACGGGATAAAGATAATGAACGCACTTGATGCTATCAGGGAACGACTCGATGCCTGTTTTATTTTCTGTTCATACGCAGCCCCTGAAATACGGGATGAATTGGGTGTACTGCATCTCAGTCAGGTCTGGACAGAACTGCCATCCTGGTATATCTGGCTTGACAATGTTCCAGGCGCCTTCATGCTGGAACTGCGTGGCGGTGCCGATATCAGCTCAGACGGCACCAGTTATCAGGGGGGTGTCGGGGTAATCCGATACTTTCCTCCTGCCCACCGCACGTACGCTCTGAGCAGTGATGAGGCAACGTTGCTGCAGAGTGCAGCCTTTGACCAGACCGGCACTCCGGCATGGGAAGAACTTGCCAGGATAGGCGGTAGCGGTCTGTTTGTTGTCGGCACCTTTGAACTGCACTGCCCGATCGAAAGCAATGATCTGCTTTTCCTGTTTGAAGGTACTCATCAGAATCCGGCTGAAAACCCTGGCGTATACCTTTTCGACAGGCTGGTAGGTATGCAGGCCTACGCAACACAGCATGTTCCATCAGGACCTTTTATCTGGGGGCAGAATGGGCGGGCCGCAATTATCGGCCACAAAGCCAGCTGCGAACAGTTTCTGCTCCACTATCTTGCACCAGAACAATTTTCCACCGCAACTACCTGCGATATAGTTGCGCGTAGCTGGTCTGAACTTGCCAGCAGGACACCTGTAGCAGCAGAGGGTACCGGATGCTGCTGCCACTGAAAACTTGGTAATGGCACGACAACACCTGATCTACAGATGCCAGTCGGCACACCTGTTTCCCCATCTGAACTTCCCATTCAATACGGCAACAGATCCCCAGTTCATACTTTTGTTCCCCCGTGACTGGTTTTCTCTGCACAAATCCGCCCGTCGCTGACCTCCAGAATCCTGTCGAAGTTTTCCACCATACGATGGTCGTGAGTGACAACCATAATGGCTGAATTGTTTTCCACCGCCAGTTTCTTCAGTAGATCCATGACGTTTTTTCCGTTTTCCGTATCGAGCGCCGCAGTCGGTTCATCTGCCAGAATTACCCGGGGACGGTTGGCCAGCGCCCGGGCAATGGCAACCCGTTGAGATTCACCTCCTGAAAGGGCGGTCGGGTAGTTGTTCATTCTATGTCCCAGATTGAGCGCATTCAGCAGTTCCGTAGAGCGTTTTTTTGCATCATTTCGAGCCAGACCATTAATTTCAAGCGCTACCATCACATTTTCCCGAGCGGTTAAAAACGGAATCAGGTTGTGCGCCTGAAAGATGAAACCGAGCTTTTCCCGGCGCATACGCTTCAGGTCGATACCGCCATTCCAGCCGCCATCGGCGACAGTAGTGCCGTCGATAACAACTCTGCCATGCGTCGGCTCATTGATCAGGCCGATGCAGGTCAGCAGGGTGGTTTTACCCGAACCGGAGGGGCCCAGGATGGCTACCAGTTCTCCCGGCCTGACCGTGAAGCTTGCATCCTGCAAGGCGGTTACGGAGGTCTCGCCCTTACCGTAAATTTTTGTCAGCTTATCTACTTCTATCGCATACATCTATCAACCGCCTAACGCTTCGGCCGGCTCAATCTTGAGCGCCTTCCGTATGCCTACAAAGCTCGAAATCACGCAGATCGCCATGACAATAACAAACAGTGATTGCAGGTCAAACGCCTCCAGAACGATCCGACGGGGAAACTTCTCATACGTCAGCAGGATCAGCAGATAACCGATTCCATAGGCCAGTATCCCCATCAGCAGCGACTGCTGCAGGATCATGCCGATGATTACCCGGTTCTGCGAACCGATCAGCTTCAGAGTGGCAATGACGCGGATCTTATCGAGTGTTGAAGTGTAGATTATCAGAGAGATGATAACTCCCGATATAATCAGCAAAATAACTCGAAACAGCCCCAGCTGCATCCTGGCTTTTTCAATCATTCCTTTGGCCAGGATCGCGGTCTGCTCGGCGTCGGAGATGGCACGCAGATGGTTCCACCGGCCGATCATACCCTGCACTTCCGGCAGATCGGCGCCAGGCGCCAGTCTCACCATAACCGTATTGACCGTGTGGATGGCTTCGTTAGTCGCGATGATGTTCTGCTTGAGAAGTTCTGACTGCTGCGGAGAAATTGATTTGTTCCCGGCGACACTCGCTCCTGTTTTTGCCCGTTCGTTCCTGATGGCATGATTACTTTTCCTGAATTGTATCTCCTGGGCGTCGGCGAGGGTGACATATGCGGCAGGGTCACCGCCGGAGGAAACGATATTTTCTGATATACCGACAATGGTGTACTCGTTGTGTCCCAGGCGGAGCTTCTCTCCCACATCAACCTTCATCGACTTGGCAACCACCATCTCATAATGTTTCCTGCCGATGTTACGTCCTGCAATAATGGCCGGAGGCCCGCCGAAACCGTTCAGGTCGTAGCCTACCAGAAAAAAACGGAACGGTTTGCCGCTGCGCTCAATTTGAATAGTTTGAAAAGCGAGCGGAGAAACAGCGGCTACACCGGGAACCGCTGCAATTCTGTACCTGATTTCTTCCGGGATTCGCGAACTCTCGGCAAATGGGCCGTTGGTTCCCTGTTGAACAACCCAGATATCAGCTTTGTTGGCGTTCAGTATTGCCAGCGCGTCGGCAATCAGTCCCCGGTAGATTCCACCCATGCTGATAACCACCCCCAACAGGAGTCCGAGCCCTATCGATGTCAGGACGAATCTTCCCCGATGATAGCGTATGTCGCGGATGGCAAGATTCATTGCATTCGGACCTTCATGCCGTCGCGGAATTTGGCTATGCGCGATGGATCAGCGATAATAATCAGTTCATTCACGTCAAGCCCGCTCGTGATCTCGGTAAAATCGCTCCGATCCCTTATCCCGATAGTGACGGTTTTGAACTTGAGTCTGTTGTTCTCTGCTACCCATACTCCCCTCTTTTTCCCGCTGGCGACCAGCGCGACAGACGGGAGCGAAGGCACCGATTTTTTGGCTTCGGTCGTGATGTAGACCTCCGACTGTTCCCCAAGGTGGAAATTTTTGAGCGGAGGATTAAAAACCACATCCACCAGCAACTCTTCGGTAACGCGGTCACTCTGGTGACCAAGGCGGGCGACCTTACCAGCCAACTGTTCACCCGGCGAAGAACGGAGTGTAATAATAGCGTTCTTGCCCACTGCCACCCCTTTCAGCTGCGATTCATCAACATTGGCCTTGACCCAGATCGTCGCGAGGTCCGCAAGAGTGAATATGGCCTGGCCTGGTACTGCCGTGGCTCCCCTTTCAAGATCACGGGTGATAACTATTCCATCGTGCGGGGCATATATACGGGTATCTGCCACCTTGCTGCGGGCAAAGCCCAGACCGGCTCGATTTGCGGCCTGTTCCATCTGAACCGCTTCAATGACTGCAGAACTGCGAGCGACATCTTCCCTGGAAACCTGATAGGTATTTTCATACTGCTCGGCTTCCAGCTTGGAAACCATGCCACCCTCCAGCAGGGATTTAAAACGACGGGCATTGTTCTCCGCCAGAACCAGGTTGGCACGAGCCTTCTGTAGATTGGCCTTTTCCACATTCAGATTTGCTCCGGACTTGCTGACTCCCGCCTCGGATTGCTGCTGCTGTTGAAACAGGTCATCGCTTTCCAGAGTGGCAAGCAGTTGGCCACGTTTGACATGATCACCCTGATCGGCATACAACTCCACTATCCGGCCGGTAATCTTGCTGGAAACGCCGACAACAACCTTGGCCTCGACCGTGCCGTTACCGTAGACCTGGGCGGTAAGATCGCGTTTCTCAACCATTACGACCTTCACCCGAAGCGGAGCCATCAGCGTAAGTTTTACAATAACAGCTGCCGTCATGACTGCCAGTGGCCAAATCAGATAGTTCTTCTTTCGTGCCAGCGTCTTCAACAACTCCATACTTCGCTCCTTCATCCGTTCCAGTCCGGCAATTGATGATGCCGGAATCAGTACCAATTCAGATTACACATACTGAAATTGGGAAAAATACTGCATACAGACTATATATATACTACGATTAATTGAGCACATCAAGCAGTAATAGACTCCGATCATGTCGATGAATGACATCGCGTGTGGGACAGGTGTCCTTCAGGTTTTCGCGCTGCATCTACCCGAAAACCCTTCACATCCTCCCGGATCGGATGATCGCATAGACCAACCAGAGCCCGACTAGCCCCGCCACGGTATAACCGATTAAGGCTAGAACCGGAAATTCCAGGAACTTTGGACCTTTATCGGTCTGCATGATGATCGAGGAACCAATGATTATGGCCGCCAGGATCATGCTGGTTGAAAGGCGGTTGATTGAGCGGTCGAATTCGGCCGTGAATTTATCCAGACCCCGGTGTTCAAGGTCAATCTTGAACTTGTTGCGGTTGATACGATTGATGATCTCTTTCAGGTCTCGGGGGATGTTACGCGCCAGGCTCAGATATGAGGAGAGGATCTGATGTAAATCACGGGAAATGCGCAGCGGTGAAAATTTCTGACGGATTTCCTTTTCGATGAAAGGCCTTAAATGCCCCGCCATGTCGAAGGCCGGATCAAGTGCACGCCCCATTCCCTCGATCAATACCAGTGACTTGGCCAACAGCATAAGGTCGGTCGATATTCTGATACTGTAGAGGGTGATGATTTCAATGAACTCCATCAACATGCGCCCCACTTCAATATCTTTGAGGGGGATTTCGTAGTAGCCGTCGATGAAATTGAACAGATCCCGTTTTAGGGCGCGGATGTCCAGATTGTCGGAGATATCGCCGGCAAAGAGCAGAAGAGACACGACTTCGTCCATATCCCGTTTAACAATTGCCGAAAGGATGTCGGACAGGAAGGCCCTGAGATCTCCATCCAGCCTCCCCACAATGCCGTAATCAAGCAGGCAGATAACGTTATCCGGAAGGATCAGAACATTACCCGGATGAAGATCTCCATGGAAGAAACCGTGCTCGAGCACCATCTCAAGGAAAGCATCAGCACCGCGACGGGCAATCAGTTTGACGTCATACCCTTGATCAATAAGTTTCTCCCTGTCGGATACCTTTACTCCTGCTACGTATTCCATGGTCAGGATGGCGCGAGAGCTCTGTTCCCAATAAACGCGAGGAAAATACATCCAGGGCGTTTTGGTGAAATTGTCACGGAATTTTTCAATGGTGTGTGCTTCGCGTGTAAAATCCATCTCCCTTCGAATCGTGCGGGCAAATTCACGCACAATGCCGACCGGGTCATAGAGTTCGCTGCCGGACACGTGGCGTTCGGCCAGGCCGGCCAACGCCATCAGGGCACTGATGTCAGACTCCACCACCGCGACGATGCCGGGGCGCCGCACTTTGATAACAACTTCCTCACCTGTCCTCAACCGGGCTCTATGCACCTGCGCAATAGATGCTGCGGCAAGCGGCACGGGATCTATCTCCTCATAATATTGCCCGACAGCCCCTCCCAGCTCACTTGCTATCTGGGCCAGCACCTCTTCAAACGGGAAACTCGGTACATTATCCTGCAGCTTTTCAAACTCCTGAACAAACGCATGCGGAACGACATCAGGCCTGGTAGAGAGTATCTGCCCCAATTTAACAAAAGTCGGACCGAGTTCCTCAAGTGCAAGACGCATCCGTTCAGCAGACGTAAACCGGGCAATATCAGGCATTGTGCGCCATAATAACTTCCGGCTTCGCTTCACCATATCGGCAAGACCCAGCATCTCAAGCACCTGGTCGAAACCGTACGTGCTCAGCACACGAATGATGTTCAGATAGCGCCTGATACTACGGATATTCCGGTTGATCCTCAAAAACCTGAGCATGGACTAGTCGTTACCTCGGGACTCCAGTTCCTGAACCCGTTTGGCAAGCCGGTCGAACTCTTCACGGGAAACAAGTCCCAAGCGATCAACGACCTTTTGAACTTCGGCTTCAGCCATTTCCTTGACTTTCTCCCGGCTTTCATTTGCAATGGTCTGGATCCTTTCAATCAGGTGTTTTCCTTCATCTTCACTCAGTTTGAAGCGCTCTTTCATTTCTGCCGCCAGCTCCTCGGCCTTCTTCTGGGTAATGACTGCAACACCGATTGTCGTCATGACAGCTTTTTCTAGCAGCTCCAGCATGGTATACCTCCCGGACTAATTGTAGTTACGTCAAGGTTTACATTAACATAACCATTTTGTAATGCAAACTGGATACATTAACTTGCTTCCGACAGAAAAAAACGCTTTACACCCTGGCAACGTCCACACCGATTTTCAGACAATCATCCAACAGGTATTATTTGCATGAGGCCTGTGCTATTCTTCTCTTCGATTCTGAACGATAAGGAGAGAGCAGCATGAACTCCATCACCGACGCACTCATACCGGTCCTGGCGCTGATCCTGGTCGGATTCCTCATCCAGCGCACCAATTTCCTCCCCCCGACGTTCTGGCCATCGGCCGAAAAACTGACCTACTTCCTGCTCATGCCTGCCACTCTGATCCACAACCTGGCCGGCAAACAGATCGGCTCACTCCCCTGGCTGAAGATCCTGCTGACCGTGGAGGGCGCGGTACTGGCCAGCGCGTTCCTGATAACGCTCTGGTGGCTCGCGAACCGGCGCATGGGCGGCCCGGCCTTTACCTCCCTTTTCCAGGGGGGTGTGCGCTTCAACACCTTTGTAGCGCTGGCCCTGGCGGAAAACCTGTTCGGCAGGGACGGCCTCTTCCTGGCCGCAATGGGAGCCGGATTCATGATCATCCTGATCAACGTGCTCTGCGTATCGGCTTTTTCACTGGCGATTAATAATGGCGAGGGAATCGACTTCAAGCGGTTTCTGATCGATCTGCTGCGCAACCCGCTCATTATCGGCTGTGTCATCGGAGTGGGACTAAATGCATCGGGACTGAAGCTGCCACCGGCAATCGACGGCATACTGGCGCTGGGGGGGAAGGCGGCTTTTCCGGTGGGGCTGATGGCAGTAGGGGCGGCTTACCGGGCTGAAAATCTGATGCTGCACTGGCATCCGCTGCTGGTGACCAGCACCGTGCAGTTTCTCTGCAAGCCGCTGATAGCATGGGGGCTGGGGACATCCCTGGGACTGTCCGGCATGGCCCTGAGCGTGGTTGTGCTGCTGTTCAGCGTGCCGACGGCACCTTCGGCCTACATCCTGTCCCGGCAGATGGGCGGCGACCACGAGAGTATGGCGGCGATCATCACCGTACAGACGTGCCTGTCTTTTATCACTCTGCCGCTCACGATCTGGCTGCTTCGCTGAAATATATGTGGTTGCAACCCGCATCACACGATTAAAGCCGCCCGGTTTAACACTGGACAGCTTTAATCGTACCTCAACGGCTATTGAAGCGAACCGGTTTTACTTCCTGCCAGCCAGTTTCCGCCCGCCTACCTTCATCGGATCGCCTTTGTAGCCGAGCGCCTTCCAGTTCATGCGGTCGCCTCCCATGTGGCATTCACCGCATTGAAGTGCTTCTTCCTTCGGCGACACCTCATGCTGCGCCGCGATGTAGGTGACGGTATTCACGAACCGGTACTTGCCGCTGTAGGGCAGTCCGGAACCTTCCGCTCCACCCTTCAAGGCCTTGTCCCAGTTGTAGTCTACCCAGAGAGACTTATACTGCTGGAAGATGCTCAGATACTTGAACTTGACGTCCATCGGCTGGTCGCCGGTGTAGAGCTTGTAGGGGGAAATCTTGGCGCTCTTGTCCTTTATGTCGCCGACCGGGCGGGACATGTAGACCGGTTTACCCGGATCCTTGATCTTGTCGCCGATCATATAGCGCTCGATCATGCCGTTACTCCAGGCATACGTCGGCTTGACGTTCATCCCCCAGGTGAAGGAGCCTTTCTTCTTAGCGAAGGTTTCCTTGTCGAACTGCTCCTCGGCCTTAATGTCCTTGCCCACATCGGACCATTTCCAACTCATCTTGGTTGCCTGTCCCTTGGCAAAAACCGGGATGTGACAGGTCTGGCAGGCGACTGTGGCCAGGTGTCTGTTCAGGATCTTGCCGTTCTTGGCCTTCTGGTGCGGTGTCTTGGCACCGGTGTGGCACTGCTCGCAGTTCACGCGGGAATCATAGTGAGCCATCATGCTGGAGGCGCCGCTGATTTTGTGCTCCTTGGTGACATGGCAGGCCTGGCAGGCCATATCCTGACCGCCACTCGCCTTGGTACCCATATGCACGTCCTGTTTCCTGTCGGGTTTTTCCATGGCGGAATCGAGGCCGGCATGTTTGACGGCGTCGGCGCCGCCGCCGAAGAAATGGCAATAACCGCAGTTTCTGCGGGTGGGAATGCCTACACTCTTGGCGGCCAGGTCGAGGTCCATAATGCCTCTATCCATGGCTTTCGTGTCGACGATACATGCTTCTGACGCCCTTTGGTAGTTCCCTTTGAGGGCATGGCAGACCAAACAGTCGATGTTTTCTTTTTTGGTAAAGTCATAATTGGTGCGGGTCCAGCCGTATCCGGCGTGGCACTTGCCGCAGGATTCGTGAACCAGGCCGTCCTTGCCCCCCTGGATCGAGGTACAGAAGGCGTTGATCATGTTGGCTTTACCGTACTCTTTCTTGCTCTTCTCCAACCCCTTGACATGGTTAGGAGTTCCCTTCCATTTCCAGTGTGTGGTTTTCATAAAATCGCCTGCCTGCTTCTCGTGACATTCAAGGCAGACCTTGGTAACTTCCGGCCCGCTTTTGAACGGCCCTTTGACAAATTCCGAGTGGTCTTGTCCCGCGAAGGCCTGGAATGCGACCAGAACCAATGCGGAGATCAGTAAAAACGTCATCCTGCTGCTGTTTTTCATAACCCGCTCCTTTTTAATGGTTTGTTCTGCTTACCGACAAAAAGCTGCTTCCAAATACAATCAACGCTTTATATGTATTTTTGAATATAATTTTCATCAATAATGGCGTATCACGGTCACGTAATACGCCATTTTAGCTTTCATTTATAGGAGCTAGCAGCCGGCCGTTTTCTTGAACATCTTGCTCGTGTTTGTGTCTCCTGATTTTTCATATTTTGTGCGAATCTCATCACCTTCTACGATGCGCTTGTCTTTGAACTTATCGAGAGTAAGCTCATCAGAAACCGTAATGGTGACCAATGCTTCAGTTTTGCTGTCTTTTAATACCGCTATTGCCGACTTACCATCTTCCGAAAGCTCGATTTTTGAAATTGTGCCGGTCATTTTGAAATCTTCTGCACTGGCTGTCCTGACTGCTGTAAGCGAAGAAAAAAACATAAGTGTCATAACTATAACGATCGAAAGTATTTTTTTCATTGCAGGTACCCCCTTGTCGAATTAACGTAATAATATTCTGCCCGTTAGCTAACATTATTCAATCTGCCGGATGAAAAAATGTCGGGGAGTTTCTTAGGCTCCCTCGACAGTCTGCCGCTATTTCTAAAACTTTACTTCAAATGTCGCATAAACATCATGTGCCGTCTTCACGGGTGCAAGCATCAGCATGTCTGATGCCTGGATGGAAGAGATTTTTACGGGAGCGCCGACCCAGTTATTACTGCCTGTGTACTCGAAATCGTAATACTGATAGCCGATCTTGAAGAATGCCTTGGCAAAGTAGCTGGAAATTGGTTTCAAGTTAAGCTCTTGAATAATATATGGTTCGTAGACATTGCCGCGTGTTCCAACCTTACTGGTCCACATGTCGTCAGAAGCGGGAGTAAAGGTAATCCAATCCATCGAACCATGATTGAATTCAAAACCGATTTTGGTTTTTGAGGGGAGATCATAGCGTACTCCTGCGTATGTAGCCCAACCGGTCCTGCCGGTCGGGGCGGCAGGCGCGAAGAATGCTCCGGTTCCCAACCCCTGGAATCCGGCCTGTCCCGAAACATTGTCGTTGGGATGGGTTACACTCACAGCGACATCCCCGAAGAAATTCAAGGTACCAGGGCCGATATTCTTGAGGGTACTCATAGCGCCAGCGCCGTACCAGTCGATGCTGCCAAGATTAGTGGAAGGGGATGTATTGCCGAAAGCGGTATTATTCATGACAGGGAAATCGAAAATATCGAAGCCGCGATTCCACTGCAGCCAAACACGCAATGGATCAGTATCAACCGGAATCACCGCAATGCCCAGCATATCGGTATCTTTTATACTATTTGAAGATATTTTAAAGCCGCTGTCGAAGCCTCTGCCGTAACAAACCTTTGCGTAGGCGCCGGGCAACATATCGATGTCAGGGGCGTAACCGAGGGTCATGCCGTCAAAGGCATAATCGACCAGCAGGGCGGGGGTGCCACCATTGCCGGGACGCTCGTTGTTGAGCTTAAGATTGCTTGGGGCGCCGTTGGTCGAGGGACGACGGCCGACCGAGAACCATGCCGGCTGCTCGGCGATGTTGCTCCAGGTCGCATAAGCACGATCGACATTCAGCAGACCATCCGACGGTACGTGGCCCTGGGTGCCGTCAAACACTCCGATACGGTCGGCGAAAAAGTTGCCTGTAGTCGCGTTGTCGTTCTGGGAGCCGAAGGTCTTGTACATGTCAAGCTTTACATTGACAGTAACATCCTGAGTGGCCCTGGCATGCAAGTCGAGACCGAACTTGTTGGTGTAAAGGGTTTCGTTTTTAGGCTTGTATGCGGCGACGGCACCCATAGGCGCGAGATTTGGCAATCCTGCAACGAAGGGATTCGCCGGATTCAAAAAAGCCGTTGCACCAGCATACGTATTTGTTCCTTTCATTGTGTTACCAAACCCCATGAATCCGGTCAGAGCCTGACCTGCCGTAAAACCCGGCATAAAAGCACTGGCAGCAGCCGGGTTTGTGAATGCAGCGATTTGAAGTTGCTGGCCAACATTTGTGAACATAACATTGGGATCAACGTATGCTACCGTCTGCCCATGCAGGTAATCAATCCGGAAGCGGTAATCGCCGCCGACGGTCAGCCATTTGCCGATTGACTTGTCTTCTACCTTCTTGACTGAACTCTTGAGGTCCGCAACTTCCTTGGAAAGTTTATCAATCTTTAACTGTAGATCTACGTCTGCCGCATGTGCCGCAAACGGCACCATCAATCCCAACATAAGCGTAACCGCAATTTTTCTGATGGCTTTCTTTTTCATTCTGCCTCCTCTAAAAGGGGTTTTGTGGTAATGAACTTATTTTTGCAAACATGGCTCCAGATATATCGTATACTGACTATATAAAACAATATTTAATATAACTATATTGTTTTATGAATGTTTTAAATTATAAAAAAATCCTGTTCAAATTAATAGAATAGGATTTTAAGATTGTTTAAGCTATTTAACGTATGAAGTTCAGTCAAAAAACGGTATTACAAAACCGGACTGTTAATTCTGTCAATGCTGGATGGGGAATCCATTGCGATACCAGCCGACAATTCCATCGGTCATATTATAGACATCCTTATACCCCTGTTGCGACAAGAAGTTTGCCACCGACCTGGAGCGGGAGCCGACGGCACAATATACTACAATCGGCCTGTTCCTGGGGACTTCGCTGATGCGGCGTTCAAACTCGCCGACAGGAATCAGCACAGATCCGGCCAGCTTGCCCTGGCTGTATTCCTGAGGCGTACGCACATCCAGAAGATATGCATTTTTATTCGCATCAAGCAACGTTTTCGCGTCACGGGACGATATATTCTTCTCGGCAGCCCAGACTTGCGTCACCATCGCTGCCAACATCAACAGTATCAGCAAAACTTTTTTCATCCCTCAAATCCTTTCTCAGCGGGTAATTATACCAATTTCAAATCAAAGATGAAATCAAGGCGGAGAGGATTGAGGCGACGAAGCGTACAGATAGTACGTTGAGGAGCCGAAGACGAGCCAACGAAGATAGCGCTTTGATTTGGAAATGGAATTACACTTCTATTTACAGCATGAGCTTTTCGGGAAACGCGGCACACCCATTTTCGCAAAGAGGTTAAACATCGGGCAGAACTGGGTGAAACCGGACTGAAAGAGGTTCAGACCGACAAAACCGGTGAACCAGAGCCAGTTGGGCGAATGAAAATGGGCCAGAGCCAGCGAGATCATGATAAATGTTCCCGCTACGATGCGAACAATGCGCTCGATGTAAAATTCTTCTTTCATGGTGTAACTCCTTCGGCGCCCCCTTTTATGAGGGTTCTATTTTTCGATGTCTTTTTTCTTGCCCCGGTCCCCGGGGTCACAAGTATCAGACATTCAGGTAGATACCCCGAGGCGGGGTAGAATATATTTCTGAAGGACTACCCAGAACACGAAAATTCCAATCATTATCAATATATCATTCATATACGTTTCCTTTCCCGGAGCTATTTCCTTCCGAGCATTTCCGCCACTTTTCCTGCCACTTCACCGGTCAGCTCCGGACAGACGCCTTTGTGGTTCTGACGAATAATCTTGCAGCAAGTCACACCATACTTCACCTTGAACCATGTGTGCAGTTCCTTGGTGAGATGGGTAGTCTCCTTCTTGTCCGCCAGAACCAGACCAAGTGCGACGGTGCCACCCGAGACCGCTCCGCATATACAACCTGAACTGGAGCCGCCTCCGAAACCGGATACGGCGCCGACTATCGATTCAGGCACATCAGGGGCAAAATGCCTCCGCACAACCTCCAGCACCGCTTCCGCGCAATGATACTTACCAGAGCGGTACAACTGTTCTGCTTCTGCCTGGCATTGCCCGGCCAGTTCCAGACCTTCTATAGACGGTTTTGCTTTTTTCGACCAGAACATGATAACCCCTCTTTACTGACTGACCACTTCGACTATACATGGTTCTTTCCTGCGTTGTACAAGAAAATACAGGATCGGAATGGTGATCTGAGACAGGGTTGTTGCTGCTATCTCGCCACACATCATAGCAATAGCCAACCCCTGAAAAATCGGATCAAACAGAATAACAAAACTTCCTACCACCACAGCCGCAGCGGTCAAGAGCATCGGACGAAAGCGCACCGCACCGGCTTCGATTATTGCTTCATCAAGCGGCAATCCCTGCTGTCGGCGCAGTACAGCAAAGTCTATGAGAATTATTGAGTTCCGCACAATAATCCCGGCCAGGGCAATAAAGCCGATCATACTGGTCGCGGTAAAGAAGGCCCCGAATATGGCGTGCCCCGGCAGGATACCGATCAGCGTCAGCGGGATTGGAGCCATAATCACCAGCGGAGTGGTGAAGTCACGGAACCAGGCCACTACCAGGATATAAATCAGCACCATAACCGCCCCGAATGCAATCCCCAGATCACGAAATACTTCAAAGGTGATATGCCATTCGCCGTCCCACTTCATGCCGACATGTTCTTCGCTCCATGGAAGACGTGACGCCAGCACCTCGATCTTCTGCCCGTCCGGTGTCGGAATGGCATTGATCTCGTCCTGCATTTTCAGAATCGCATACACCGGCGCCTCAATCTGACCGGCCACATCAGCGGTCACGTAGACGACGTTTTTGAGATTTTTTCGATACAGAGTTTTCTCCTCGCTGCTTGTGCTGACATGTACCAGCTGTGACAGCGGGATGTTCCCCTTCACCCCGGTAACGTATATGGACGACAATGCAGCTACGGAGCTCCGCTGACCGGCGGGAAGTCTCAGGTTGATGGTCACCGGATCTTTCTCTTTCGGCAGGTGTAAAAGCCCGGCATCCTGACCATTCAGGGCAATGTGCAGAGTCTTGGCGACGTCATCCACGGCGACGCCGGAAAGGGCGGCTTTTTCACGATCAACGGTGAAGGTAAGCTTGGACTGATCGTCCTCGCGGTACCAGTCGACATCGACGACCCCATCGGTTTTGGCCATGATCGCCTTGACTTTAGCGGCTACCCCGGCACGCGAGGCGTCATCAGGACCATACAGCTCGGCAACAAGAGTTGCCAGAACCGGAGGGCCCGGCGGGATCTCGGCAACTTTGACCCGTGCGCCGTATTTGTCGGCAATCTCCTTGACCAGCGGACGGATGCGATTGGCAATGGCGTGGGACTGGTCCTTGCGCTCATCCTTGGGAAGCAGGTTGACCTGGATATCGGCCAGACTGGAACCTTTGCGCAGGTAGTAGTGTCGCACCAGCCCATTGAAATTGAAGGGCGCGTTGGTGCCGATGTAGAGTTGGAAATCGGTTACCTCCGGCACTGACCGGAGCGCATCTCCCATCTCGCGGGTCATGCGGGCCGTCTGTTCCAGCGGGGTGCCATCAGGAGCATCTATGATAATCTGCAGCTCGTTCTTATTGTCAAACGGGAGCATTTTAACCGTGACCGCTTTGAAATAAATCAATGAGCAGGAAATCAGCAGCAGCAGCACGACCCCCCCCAAAAATGCGGTCCGCATCCTGGCATTGTGCAGGAATGACCCCATCAGGCGGCGATAGAAGGTCGTGAGCTTTGATGTCTTTACTTCATCATCTGCACCGTGATGTGACTGCCCTTTCATAAATCGGAAGGCAAAGTAGGGGGTGACAATAAAGGCGATGAACATGGAGAGCAGCATGGCGGTGCTGGCCCCGACCGGAATCGGGCGCATGTAGGGGCCCATCAGGCCGCCGACGAAACCCATCGGCATTACCGAAGCGATTACGGCAAAGGTGGCAAGAATTGTCGGATTACCGACTTCGTCAACCGCCTTTATTGCCGCTTCAAGCGGATCCATCACCTTGGTGGTAAAGAACCGGTGGATGTTTTCCACAACTACAATTGCATCGTCTACCAGAATACCGATCGAGAAAATCAGCGCGAAGAGGGTGATCCGGTTGAGGGTATATCCGATCAGATAGATTACCATCAAGGTCAGCGCCAGGGTGACCGGGATGGCTATTGCTGCAACCGCACCGGCACGCCACCCCATGAAGAGCGCAATCAAGACCGTTACGGAGATTGCCGCCAGGAACATATGAAACAGCAATTCGTTGTTCTTTTCCCGGGCCGTCTCACCATAATTGCGGGTGATCGTTACCTGGACATCAGATGGAATTATCTTCCCCTTCATGAATTCTATCTTCTTCAGGAGATCATCGGCTATCCAGGTGGCATTAGCCCCCGTGCGTTTGGCAACCGCAATGGTTACCGCAGCATAATCCTGCCGGGGATTGAACCGTAGGGGCGCCCCTTGCGGGTGCCCGCTTTTTGTTGGTAATTGTCCAGGCGATAGGGCAGGCGCAAGACCTGCCCCTACATTTGAACCGGGTCCCATACCGAAAAAAACATAATCCTCCGGTTCGCTGAGGCCGTCTTCCACCGAGGCAACATCAGAGAGATACACCGGTTTTCCGCTGTAAACCCCGATTATCAGGCGCTTGACAGCTTCGGCATTTTCAAGAAAGCCGCCGGCCTGCACCAGCACCGACGCATTACCGCTGGAAAAGCTGCCTGATGGCAGGGATGTGTTTCCCTTCTGTAAAGCGCCGGCAATCTGCAGCGGAGAAAGGCCGAACCCGGCCAGTCGCGGCGCATCCAGAGTGACGCGCAGCTGCCGTGAAAGCCCGCCGGTGATGGTTGTTTCAGCAGTATTTTCACTCTTTTTCAGTTCATCGGCTACTTCACGCGCCAGCGTCCGGAGCGTGCCGTGGTCATACCGTTCCGACCAGAGGGTCAGGGCCAGAATAGGTACGTCGTCAATTGATTTCGGCACCACCAGAGGTTCAAAAGCTCCCGGCGGGAGCAGCGGGCGGTTGCTCATGACCTTGTTGTACAGCTTGACCAGGGACTCTTCCATCGGCTGTCCCACCTGGAAGCGGACAGTGATGATCCCCATACCGGGACGGCTCATGGAATAGAGGTATTCGACCCCTTTTATCTCCCACAGCTTGGCCTCGAAGGGTTTGACCACCCGCTCCTGCACCTCCTGTGGAGATGATCCGGGCATCGGGAGATAGATGTCCACCATCGGCACCACTATCTGCGGTTCTTCCTCACGGGGAGTCATTTTGACGGCGAAGAGGCCGAGCAGCAGGGAGGCGCCAACGATCAGCGGCGTCAGCTTGGAATTGATAAACGCGCGGGCAATTTTTCCGGCAAAACCGAGGGTTTCCATGGTCTACTCCACCTTTGCCGCTTCGGTTACCTTCAGGGCACCGGTGACAACCACACGATCACCTTCCGACAGTCCGGAGAGGATTTCCACCCGTTCGCCTGTCTGCTTGCCGACCTTGACGATCCGCATACGGGCGATGTTATCTTTGTCAACTCCCCAGACCGAGGTCAATGCGCCGCGTTCAACAACGGCTCTTTTAGGCACAGTCATGCCGCTTGTCGAAGTCCCGAGACTGACTGAGCCGCGACCGAACATTCCGGATTTCAATCCCTTCTGATTCAGCGCTATTTTCGCCATGAACGTGCGGCTGCCCGGATCGGCGGTCGGCACGATCTCGTCGATCCGGGCGGCAAAGCTGCTTCCGATGGCATCAACGGTGACCTGAAGCGGTGTACCGGGCCTGACCCTGGCCGCTATGCTTTCCGGCAGAGCAAGCTCCAGCTGATAACTCCCGTCATCCTCAATGGTCATCAGCGGCTGACCGGGGAAAACCGTAGCTCCCAGATCGGCCTGTTTACTGGCAACAATCCCCGAAATGGGGGCGATGATACGGGTGTAATCCGACATGGTTGTGGAAGCCCTGGCACCCTCCTGTGCCTGCTTGAGTCGTGATTCCGCACGGGCCGCCCCCTGGGCAGCCATATCTTTTTCGGTCTGCCTGACATCAAATTCCTGTCTGCTGACCGCCTGCTCCTTGTAGAGATTCTGGTAACGGTCAAAAGTGGCATCAGCCAGTTTTTTCCGTGACAGAGCCTCATCGAGACCGCGATGTGCCTCATCGATGACGGCAGTCGCTACGGCTGCTGTCGCCTGATTTTCCTGGGCATCCAGCTGTGCCAGCAGCTGCCCCTTTTTCACCCGGTCACCTTCCCGCACACGAAGGACGCTGATGCTGCCGGGGATTCGGGTCGAAACAACCGCACTGGTGCGCGCGCGCACGCTCCCGACAACTTCCAGCAGATCCGGTACGGCAACAAGCTTGACGACCTCCAGTGAAGTACCCTTGACAACCGGCGCCGGTGCGTTTTCCACTTTCCCTGCCTCATGTTTTTTTGAGCATCCTGCTGTCGATAGTACTGCCATCATCAGGGTCATTACAAATAGCCTGTAGTTCTTCATTTAAGCATCTCCTTCACAAATGTTCCCGTCATGTAATACACCCGCCCACCTGCCAGGGCATAACCCGCCTCGGTTTCAACCAGGTTCGCCCTTGTCTGGTCAAGCGCTGTCTGGGCGTCAAGCAGTTCAACCATCGTTGCCAGAGAATTTTCATACCGCTTTATGAGAAGCCTGACGGTCTCCTCGGCATCGAGCAGCGCATGCCGGGTCACCTCAAGACGTTTACCCGACTCTTCACGCCGGACATAACTCTCCTTAAGTTGATACTTGACATCCTTCGTCGTGGATTCCAGCATTTCGCGAGCGGCCGATTGACCTGATAGTGCCCGCGTGCGCTCGATGCCTCGGCGGAAACCGTCAAATATGTTCCATTTGAGAGAAACCCCTGCGGTCCAGGCGTCATTATCAGACGTAAACGGGGCATCCTTGGCATTCAACTGATATGAGGCAAATGCGCCTATCGTAGGCAGATATTCGCTCCCGGCAAGCCTGAGCGCTGCGGCTGTCTTTTCGAGATCCGCATGAAACTGCTTTATTTCAACACGATTCCCGATCGCCTCACTGATGACCTGATCGCTGATGACCGGAACGGTTACCCGGTCGAGAAGCGCGGATACCTCATAATTGTTGTCTTCCGGCAGTCCGATCAGCATCGCCAGCTTCAGCCGCGCAAGGGTCAGGTTGTTATGGGAGGAGATAAGCTGCAGCTCAACCGAAGAGAGGTGGGTGCGGGCCCGCAATTCATCCGATCTGAGACCGGCTCCCGCAATAGTCCTGACAGTAGCCAGCCGCATGTTCTCACGGGCATCGGCAACAGCTTTATCAGCTGCCGCAAGCTGGGCATCGGCCTTCTGCACTTCGAGATAGGTATAAAACACCTGGAAAGCGATCCCCTGACGGGCAGCTTCCAGTTCCAGCACCGATTTCCGTGCATCAGTATTCGCCATCTCCCTGAGCGGAGAGAGAGAAGGAACAAACAGCGGCTGCTGAATCGAGAGGGCCGTTTTGAAATCGTGTCGGGCGGACGGGTGATTAACTTCATCCGGAGTCGCAAAATCGGCCGGACTAAAGCGTCCCTCATCGAGCTTCATCATAAATGAATTAGTCGGCGAGTTGGAGGCGATCAGGGTTTCTTCCAGTGATACGGCAGGCAAATAGCGGGACTTGGCGCTCCTCACCCCCTGCGCAGCGGCCAGGGAACTAAAACGGGCTGCCTTGATCAGGCTGTTGTTTTCCAGGGCCATGCTCATCGCATCCCTGACGGATAGCTTCAACGTCTCAGCTCCGGCAGCTGCAACCGAACAGAGCAAAAAAGAACCGGCAATCATTATACGAAACATATATCCTCCGCATTTTTATATGTTTTATAATATATATAATAAACAATATGTCAATGGGTTTTTTCAAAATCGGAGTAAGTCGTAGCGGAAAACCGGGAAATGTAAACGCTGAAAGGGTAACGTGTGGTGCGTTAACCTTTGAGAATATCCGGTTTACTTTATGTGAAGGAAGCGTGCAGACTACTTCGCGGGGATGCGGGTTTCAGCGTTTTATTTTCTGTTCCAACTCAATGTCAAGAGCTTTCAATCGTTCGAGGATCTGACGCAGTTCACGTACATCCTTGCTCAGGGACAGGTTCTTATCTTGCAGGTTATTAATTTCTCTTTCACGGTTTCGGATGTTTTTTACACTCAAAAGATATGATTGAAGCGGCGCCGCTTGACGTGTCCAAACGCTTGCCGGGTAATTGTTCTTCAATTTATCAAGCAGAGCGGCGGAGCCATTCCCGCCACCCGGATTTCCGTCATTAAGTGACAGGAGCGCCAGCCGGAAAAGCGCCTCGTCCGTCACCCCTTCCTCATTGGAATATGAAATAACCAGCTCAAGGTAGTAACGAGCCTCGTTATTCAGCCCTGCCCGTATCATAGTGACAGCATTGGCAAGATTCTGTCGATTATCTGAAACCTTCGGCGGAGTGTCTTTGCCGAACATGCCTCCACAACCGGTGAGGCAGAGTAGAAGCACTCCGGCCGGCAGAGCATATATGAGCTTACGATGCACCGATATTCCCCTTTTCAACTATGATATAGTTACTTCCTGATGAACTTTTCACCTGATCTTTAACCTTCGCAGCGGTGGTTGCTATCTCGGCGGCCGATCCGTAATTTCCCGGTCTGCAGGCCAGGGCCGCAATGGAAATAGATATGAGAGGAAACCTGCGTTCGACCCCATACCTGTCTACCCCATCAATAAAACCGGCCTTGCGGTCTTCTTCGGAATAGTATTTCGGAATCATGGCATCTATATCCCGGATTACCGCCTGACACGTCGCATCGGCATCAGCTTCATCAACAATTACTACAAAGTCGTCGCCGCCAATATGCCCAACGAAGGTATCCGGTTTTCCGATCCCGGTGACCGCCTCGTATATGACCTGCCCCGCCTCCTTGAGCAGTTCGCTGGCTTTGATGTAGCCGTAGTGATCATTGTATGATTTGAAATTGTCAAGATCCAGATAGCACATTGCAAATGGCCTCTGTTCCTTCAGATGCCTGTTTATGAACCGTTCGATAGCAATATTGCCCGGGAGGCGGGTAAGCGGACTTGCATCAAGGCTCATCTGCTCAAGCTCTTTCAGGCGAGCCGCCATAACCAGAAAATCCTTGGCAAGATCACCTATCTCATCACCCTCGGCAAGCTTCGGGTCATGATCAAAGTCCCCGGCGGCTATGCGATGGGTGGCCCTTTTCAGTTTTGCGATGGAAGTTGAAAGCGAGTACACAAGCAGGGCGGCAACGAAAATGGCGATAATTACACCAACGAGCGTAAGTATCATTGCTCTTGATATGGTCTTTGATTCCTTTTCTCGCGCTGCGGCAAGCTTTGATTCAAGGTGAAGGCTCTGCTGGTTCTGTACGGTAGCAATCCCTTTTTCAACTCGATTAAGCGCTGATTTCATCTTGACTTCAGACGCTGAATCGCCTTCAAATATCATTTTAGCCGCTTTGTCATAGCTGTCGTAATCAAGCTGCAGCGAATGGAGAGCACCCAGACCGGTTTTTTGAAGAATTGACAAGGATTTTCTGAACGTAACCCCCTGGGCATAATAGAGATCCTTATTTTCCTGCCCCGAGATTATGGAAAATCTGCCCACTGCCCGCTGCTGTGCCTTTAGTGCGGTCCTCAAGGAGTCCACGGCTTCAGCTGCGGGAAGGTCGACACTTCCGATCTCGTTTGCGGTCCTGGAGATGCTGCTCAAACCGGTAATGGAGTAGAGCAGAGCCGTCACCAGGCAGAATACTATTATGGCATAGCTGATGATAAGCTTCTGGACAAGAGTCGGCTGTAAAATTCTTCCTGGCATGTGCAGCATGGCCCCTAACTATTGAAGTATCGCAAATAGGGAAGGGTAATACAGGAATGATTCAAATGCAACCAGATGGTAATGAATTATACCAATTTCAAATCAAAGATGAAATCAAGGCGGAGAGGACTGAGGCGACGAAGGCGTACAGATAGTACGTTGAGGAGCCGAAGACGAGCCTGCCCTGAGCGACCTGTACTGAGCGCAGTCGAAGTAAGTCGAAGGGCAAACGAAGATAGCGCTTTGATTTGAAATGGAATCAGTTCCTCTATCACGCACCGGGGGGGCAACCTTTCACCCTGTTCGCAAAAGATTACCCTCTCCAGTGAATCAGGCTTTGTCTGAAACCGTCCCAACCAGCCACTCAACAGCGCCGGCAATCTCGTCATGGGCCGCAAGGGATTCGCGCCATTTTGCAGGCAGCGCCTGGATCCCCAGAGAGGCTCCCAACCAGGATCCGATCATGGCCGCCCTCGCGGCGTTATCACCCCCAACCGCAGCCGTGGCACGCAACGCCGCGCCGAAATCATCCGAGTGGTGCAATGCACACTGCAAGGCAGCAGGAAAGCTTCCCGCCAACGGGCAGGATTGCCCGAATTTCAAGGTGACTTCCCGCACCGGCAGATCACGACCGGAAAGAGCATCATCGATCTTTTCAGCCAGCATAGCGCCCTCCAGTCCCAGCTGAGAGACCTGTTTTGCAGCGCGCCTGACACCATCATCCAGTGTACAGCCGTTGAACAATTCCCGCAGGATCATGGCGTGCGCCAGGTTATATGTAACGGTCAGATTGTTGTTCTGGCATACCCGTGTTGCGCTTTCCACGATGCCCGGCAGGTCCGCCGCCCGAAAATACCGGGCAACCAGCGGCGCCAGCCTGCTGATGGTCGCCGGCTGATCATCATCGGCGCCGTCCTGATAGCCATAGGTCCCATCCGGATGCAGAGCACGGTATGCACGGTAATTTGCCACCGTATCCCTGGCGGCATGATCGCGATAGCCTTTATATTCCGGCGACTCGATCAACGACACGAAACGTGAACCGAAGTCCGGGGCATCAAAGCGGTTACGCTCCTGCAGCGAACGAAGCAGAAGCAGGGCTCCGTCACCGTAATGTGTCAAATCTCCCGGCTTCTTGCCGAAATGATAATGTCCGGTAATCGGCTCCTCGAACCCTTGGGGACCGCCATGAAAACGCTGTTCCAGCTCAGCAAGATCATAAATCCAATGGCTGCCTAGACAGAAGGCATCCCCCACAAACTGCCCCCAGACTGCGCCGCCGATCCGATCCGCAACAGTTGGCCCTGGCGTTGTGGTATAATTTCTGTCACTCATGCTACACCTCCCGCTGCTGTTAATTATTTAAGCATCCTCCATCGTTTGATTGTAATCAAATGCGGCAAAAAATACTATACTCTGCTCGTGATCTCGGTTGTCAATAGTGGACACGAAATAATTCATGCTGCCAATTGTTGATAGTACTGCTTTTCATATGCCGCCGGGTATAGATAGCCAAGCTTGGCTTGTTTTCGTTGCCGGTTGTAAAATATTTCGATGTATTCAGTAATTTCCCGGATTGATTCTTTTCTTGCTAAACAAATCAGTTGCTAATGAGAACATAAAATGATTCATTGATAAAACTTGAATCAAATAAACGGCAAGGGGGAATTATGAAAAAGCTGATTGTGGCGATGATGATGTTGATGATGGTGATGATGGCGGGATGTGGTAGCAGTGGCGACGGCGGAACATCACCATCACCATCGCCATCGCCATCGCCGTCTCCGACTCCGACTCCGACTCCGATTCCGAGGTAATAACGGGAGCATGCAATAAGGCCGGGCTAATTACCAGGAAATTTCTCACACTGATACACTCGTAGTGGCGGCAGCGTCAAGGAGTTAGAATAATCCAAAAATAAAGGGAACGGCTGCTTTTCTAATAAAGTAGCCGTTCTCTTTTTTAATCCTAAAAACGGCTTTAGGTCCACGAATGGCACGAAAAAGCACGAAAATTTAAAACATTACACCAGAACAGGAATTCACCGAACAGGTTTCACCATGATACTGTGTATTTAACTGATTTAGTTCGTGTAGTTCGTGCTTTTCGTGGATAAATATTTTTGAAGTACGCTTCATTCTCTTGCCTTTCCAATATTAAGCGTCAGTTGCGAACCTCTAATATCTACTCCGCCAGAAACTCCGCCACGCTTGTCACCCGTCCGTACACACTCCCCAGGGCGGCCAAAAATGTTGCGGTTCAACAGCTTGCTTCAATCAGGTTTGACAATAAGCGCATTTAACTGTTATGGTGCCCGCATGTACAAACCAACCTTCAGCATATTACCCCCACCACCAGCCACTCTTGCCTAGCAGGGCAGTTTGGTTATCTGTTCAATCCCCGTTCGCCTGATCGCGTCCTCACTTGAATTGTGCCTTTCTGCCCTCATCTCGAATTTCTATGTTCATTCTTGAGGTCAAGGAGGCTTTATGAAGTCTACGAACAATACCCGCACCGAGTCGCGTAATGGGCTATTACTTATCATGCTTGCCGCAGTTATGTGGGGCACTGTCGGCATAACAACAAAGACTCTATACGGATTATCGGCAACAAACCCTTTGTCAATCGGCTTTTTCCGGCTTGCGTTGTCTCTCCCCGTATTGTTTGCGGTATGCTGGGCGACGCAAAAACGGCAGATGTTTAATGTGGCCGGGCGAGATCTTGCGCTGATGCTGCTGATCGGCATGATGACAGCACTTTATCAGGTCTGTTACTTTGGCGCTATCGAACGTACCGGAGTTGCCGTGGCAACACTTGTCACCCTCTGCACTGCACCCGTCATGGTTGCCGTGATTTCTGTTTTTATAATAAAGCAGAGGCCGTCTGCTTATGTATTACTGGCATTGACAGGGGCCCTTGCCGGAACAGCGCTGCTTGTCGGCTTTCAGGAAAATGCTGGAGAACGCGGTACCGATACGAGCGGAATACTGCTGGCATTAGGCTCAGCGTTTGGCTATTCCATAGTTACATTGGCTTCTCGTAAATTGGCCGGGCGCTATCATCCATTTCAGTCAATCGCAATCAGCTTCAGCTTTGGAGCGGTAATTCTATTTATTTTTGCCGTGACCCAAGGAATTGTCCTGAATTACACACCCATTGGCTGGTCTTTGCTCCTCTATCTTGGAACTATTCCAACTGCTTTGGCATATGTGCTCTTCATTGCAGGGATGCGCTCTACCACAGCAGTGGTGGCTAGCATTAGCACGTTGCTGGAGCCACTTGTCGCCACCATATTAGCATGGTTGATTTTTGGTGAACGTTTCAGCCCAATGGGCTTTGTCGGGGTTGCTCTGCTATCCGGTTCATTGGTGATTCTGTACATAGGTGGAACGGCGACCATACATAAAATTGTGAAAAGCGGATAATCCCATCTATTTGGTAGCTTAAAGTGATGGATGTTTGTTTATGATGCCCCAGAGGTGACACCTTTGGGGCATTTTGTTATGAGCGTGTTGTGGGGGTGGCTGCTTGCCTAATTCTCGGGTTCACCACGAACCCTTTTAGTTTCTGCGGATTGACAACGTATTTGAGATAGCAAGTGACCAAAACAGTGGAAGTAGTCTCCTATAGTGAAACGAGCGTCCGGTGGATTGTGTGTGGTTAACCGGCGCGGAGTTTCTTTCCGCGTCCGGTTGAGCGCGTTGTCAGGCAGTTTTCCAGCGTTTCATGGATCGCTTCGCGCACTACGTCCGTGAGCTTCAATCCCTGGCTGAACTGTTTCAATGCGTCGTTCATCAGGGTCTGATAGTTGCCGCCGAGCATCTCGGCCCGTGCCTTGAAGGTCGCCAGCACATCGTTATCAACTCGCATGGTAATCCGGGATTTGCCACCAGCCTCAGCCTGAAGTTTTGCCAGGTGAGGCATCTCGGCAACCGGTTTGGCATCGGAGAAATCATAGTCTTTGAATTTGTCGTACATTTTATCAAAATTGGCTTTCATAACGCCTCCGTTGCGGTTCATTGGCTTTCCAAGCCGAAATGATCCGTATTGTTTCGTCCCTGTAAAAGTTCCCTGTCGTAGAGGCGCCTGTCACTCTGCCGGTTGCAGACCAGATATACGCTCTTACGCTGGTGCCAGGGGCGAAGATGCTCAGGGACGGACGGGCTGATCAGTCGTTTTACAACATAACTTGGTGTCGATAGAATTCATCACATCCCTACACCCGCCTTCACCTCTGCTCCAGCTTCGCGCCACTCTTTTGTCAGTTTGTCCATGCTCTTTCCGCTTTCAGTGGCAATGCCCTCAGGGAACAGCGTCACCTTGTAGCCTCTATTCAGTGCGCCTTTTGTCGTGGCGTTCACGCAGTAGGCAGCGTCCAGGCCGGTCAAAAGCAACCGGTTTACATGATTCCCGCGCAGGAAAGCATCAAGCTCAGGGTTGGAAAAGGCGTCCGGACGGTTCTTGGTGAAGGTCTTTGCGCCGGGCACCTTCAGAAGACGCCGGTCCATCGCGGTCCCCGGCGCTCCCGGTGCATTTACCCCTCCGGTGAGGAGAGCAATCAGCGGGTTATCGATCACATTTTCAATGTACACGACCAGTATCCCCTTCTGACGGGCCTGTTCCAACAGGGCATTGGAGGCAGCAACGATCCGATCGCCATCCCGGTAGCGGCTCTTTGCCTGCGGTCCGGTGTAGTCTTCCTGGATGTCGATGATGATCAGCGCAGTACGAGGTGTTGAATAAACGTCGATCTGCGGCCCAGTCGTTGGGCGCATCTGCTGATAGAACAAGGCGAAAAAAGCAACAACCAACAAAATGGCTGTGCCTGTCAGCCAAAGCAGGGTTTTTTCCCATTGCTTCATGTTGATTCTCCTTGATGACCATCTTTGAGCTTTGAGTAGATTGTATCCGGACCTACTAACAGACCGAAATCAGGAAAAGTTCTCCTGATTCATCAACGAGCACCATCAGGCAGGTATTCCTCTCACACCGGAGAGAATACCTCCACGGCCACCGATTCCTTGATGATCTCGGCGCTGTGAAGCACGTTGCCCGGAATGCACCAGCTATCCCCCGGCAGCACTTCATGAACATCCGATAATCCGTACTGGATGAGCTGTGCCTCGAACTGCTCACGGTCGATGAAGATGGCGACGTAGCGCGGCGGATCATCGCGCATCAGTTCGTGATTCGCTGCGTCCGGCTCGATGGCCATGATCATCCCCGGTTCGGAGTAGATGGTCCGGCCATCGACAACGATTCCGGTGTTGCGGTCGAATGCCAGAAAGAACGAGTGGTTCATGAAAACATAGCAGAGTTGAAAAATATTTGAAAATATTTCCTTGCTCCATTCCCGCGAAGAATCAGTCCAACAGCAGCTCCACAAAGGCTTGGGCTGCCCGCGACAGATAGCGATCCTTGTGATGTACCAGGTACAGATCCCGGCTCGGTTCGCCGCCGGCAAGCGGGACGGCCTTGATCGTGCCGTTTGCCAGTTCATGGCCGAGCAGATGTCTTGACAACAGCGCTATTCCCAGATTAGCCGCGACAGCACGCTTGACACCTTCACTGGTTCCCAGTTCAATGGTGTTGCCAAGCTGAATCCCCTTTTGTGTCATCAGCGATTCCACGATTCGCCAAGTCCCAGATCCCCGTTTGGATAGCAGCAATGTTTGACTCTCCAGTTCATTGAGCCGGACAGCGGTTTTCCTTTTTGACCAGGGGTGTTGGGGAGAAACGATCAAAAGCAGCCGTTCGGTCATGAAGGGCTTCGCCGAAAACCGTGCATCGGGAGAGTAATGCCCCACCAGCCCCAATTCGAGGGTATTGTCCAGCACCTTCTCCGCTATCTGTCGGCTGAAGCCCGTCTCCACCTTGATCTCGATGGCGGGGTAACGCTGCCGGAACTGCACCAGCTTGTCAGGGAGGAGATATGAGCCGATGGTAACAGTGGCGCCGATGGCAAGTTTCCCGGCCGCAAGGCCGTTCAGATCGTCAATTCGAATCTTTGCGGCGCCGAGCAGGCGCTGGAATCGCTCGGGGGATTAGTGAAAGGGATGGTTTAACGGTTCCGGGAATATCAACTGGTGACGTTAGTTTCTATATATTTATCCACTGTCTCGATAAAAGGAGACTAATAGCGCCGGTAATTCACTCCCCCAGGCAATGCCTGACGATCTCCTCCACATGGATGGCCGCAGTATTCAGAAACGGGATGCCGTGGGCCTCTCCGGGAAGGATCAGCGGCAGTTCGGTGCAGCCGAGGATCAGGGAATCTATTCCTTCCCTTTCGATCATATTCTTGACGATGACCAGGAGCGCCTCCCTGGTTTCATCCCTGATTATCCCCAGTTCAATCTCGGAAAAAAGCTTCTCGTGGATGAACCGCTGCTCCTCCGGCGAGGGGACAACGACCGACATCCCCCGCTCGCGGAACGGCCGCTGAAAAAAATCCGCCTGCATTGTGAAACGCGTCCCCATCAGACCGAGCCGCCGCATCCCCAGGCTCTCTGCCTTTGCGCAGGTCGCCTCCACGATGCTGATGAGCGGCAGGAGCGAGCGCCTTTGCACCTCGTCAAAAACCACATGCGGAGTGTTGGAGGCGATGACGGCGAACTCCGCGCCGGCGCGGCGGAGCGCCTCGATCCTGGTTAAAAGCCACTCCGCCAGCTTATCCAGGTCCTTGGCTTCAACGATTTCGAGCAACTCGGTCAGATCCGCGCTGTAGACGATTATGTCGGGGTAATGCATGCCTTTGTTGCGTTCCCGAAAGGCGTCGATGATCCCCCGATAGTAATCGAGTGTTGATTCCGGTCCGATACCGCCGATGATGCCGATTTTCTTCATTGGACGTCCTCCTTCAAAATGGCTTGATCAATTAGATCATGGGAAAAAACTTCATGGCCATTGTTCTGTAAAGTATTCACGACCGTTTCGGCAATGGCGTGGTTGAAGCTCCCCCGGTCCGGATGGCCGAGCATCACGGATATTTTCAAGGTTGTCTTCCCTCCCTGCTATTTGATCCCAATCCCTTTGAAAAACCTATAGCAGTCGGACTCAATCGGCACACCAAGTTTGAGATTAACCATACCTTGGCCTTTGCGGAAAATAATCTCGCCATCTCTGACGACAATAACTGCGGCCCCAGGTTCTGCTGGCTTATCGGTTTCCTGTACCAGGTTATCTATCGTCTGGTTCAAGAGTTTGTCAGGTTGCATAATTTGCTCCGACTATATCGTTTGTCATATTCATTCTGATAAATCAATCCACCTTCCGTTTGTTAATGGTTCAAGATCAGCAGGCTTCAGTTGAAAAACCGCAAAAGGAGTGCCAGCAGCAGCCCAAATCATTTCGTATTTCTTCAGGTCATTATCCAATATGGTTTCCAGGGGCTCATTATGGCCTACTGGCGGTACTCCGCCGATTGCATATCCGACTCTTTCCTTCACATAATTTCCATCCGCTTTGCCGAGTTTCAAGCCCGTCTCTTTTTCGATTTTCGCTAAATCCACTCGATTTGATCCAGATGCAATGACAAGAACCGGAAGGTTAGTTTCCTTATCTCTAAACACAAGAGATTTGGCTATTTGAGCTACTGCACACCCAATGCTGTCAGCCGCCTCTTGCGCAGTCCTGGTTAAACCTGGTAGTTCCTTAACCTCAAAGGAGAAACCCTTTTCTAAAAGGAAATCCTGTACACGATTTGCACTATCACTTAAATTTGATACCATTAATTTACTCCTTTAAAAATATAACGGGTGGACTGTGTGTGGTTATTCCAAGCGTAATATTATTTTATGGAATAACGATTAGGCACCGCTTGCTGCTGCACCACATAACCCGCTTGTTCGAGCTATCCCACTGCAAAAACCTGTAGCGATGCGTGGGATCAGGTCGTTTTTAATATTTTGAGATTCCGCTACAGCTTGCAGAACGCTTTCTGCACAAAAAAAACCCTGCCTGAATAATTCCTCGCTCCTCGATGCAACTTGGTCTGCCGTGTCACCTGTAATTATTGTTTGTTGCATTGTATTTACTCCTTTTCAGCTGATTCTTCGCAGTGACGTCAATGACTAAGTAGGCAACCATTGTGCTCCCTCTTGAATTACCAGATCCTATCCTTGAGCAGAGCCTTCGCGCTCATCGCGCATGCGCCGTTCCACCTCGCGCAGCTGGGCGTTAACCCGTCCGGCCGACACCGCCATCACCACCGCCTGTACCGCGCCGATCTCCTCGGCCGTGACCCCTTCCTTCTCCACCTGTCCCAGATAATATTCCATGCAGGGGGAGCAGCCTAGCGCCATGGCAGCCGCCAAATGGAGCAGCAGCGTGGTTTTGGGTTCCAGGATCTCGTTGTGGCGTACCTTATCGTAGAATTCTCCGAATGCCTTCTGTTGTTTTTCCGGCAGCATGTTGCCCTCCTTGGGTTGTGCTGTATGAAGACAATCTGGTTAAGAGCAGCAGCTCCCACCGGGAGCGCGAAGATTCCGCTCCTGTAGCCATTCGTTGATCATGCCCGAGGCGCAGCCGACGCCGCTATCGACCGAGATTGCTTTGACAGGGCAGTTCAGGGCACAGGCCCCGCACTCCATGCAGGCATCCCTATCGGTGATGGATGCTTTCTTCTCGGCAATCGAGAATACCTGATGCGGGCAGACCTCCAGGCACCGGCCGCAGCCGATGCAGGTTGGCTGATCCAGTTTCAGCGTGGCAACGTTATTAAGGTAGCGAAAACCTTTCATAAATTCTCCTTCATAACAAAAACCTTCCCGCCAGCAATAGAAGCACACTCACCACAAGAGCGCTCCCCATGACCGGCAGGGCGATGCGCATTTCCTTCTTGACCCCCGAGTGAGAGGGATAGGGGGAGCAGCCGGTGAAATTGAGGGTGTAGAAGGCGCTGACCGCCGGTAGAGCCAGGAAAACGGCGGCGGTGACGGCGGCATTCCAGCCGGTGCCGTCCGCCAGGACGTAAAACAGCCCACTCCAGAGCAGACCGGCGACGGCCCCCTTGACAGCAAAGCTGCGCCCCGGCAGCCAGGGGAGAAGGAGCGGCCCTATGACGATCCCGCTAAGGACCGCCCCCAGATAGGCGCAGAACCCCGATATGCCCGCCGTGAAACTTCCCAGAACGGCCATCAGCACAAGGGCCACTGAACCTGTGATGGCGATAGACTTAAGGGCCAGCACGATCTCCACCGGAACCAGCACCAAGCGCTCGTAGATGGTGAAGGTCAGTTGGCGCATCTCCGGTGTGGCGACCATGCCGTTGTCCAGATACTCCGGCAGGTCGTCGGCCCTGATGGTGGAATAGTTCACCTTGAAACCGGTTCGCCTGGCCACCTCGTGCGCGGCTACGCCCGGAGCGCCCAGGATCGGCAGGATCAGGCGGCGATGGCTGACGACCTTGTCCAGCCCGGCCGCCTTGACCCGCCGCACCAGCTCGCCGGTGCCGAAACTCCCCTTCCCGGCCGCGCACCAGACGTTGATGCCGTAGGTCTCCAGCACCAGCAGCCAGATGTTACGCCCGGCCAGCGACTGACGGACGAGGTCGTAACTCATCTTGTAGTTGGCCGTCACCAGCACCGGGTCTGATGCTGTGGGGTTACCGAGGGCGTACAGGCCCGGGGGGACGATGAACTCCATCCGCCCGATGCCCCAGCGCGCCTTGCAAGCCCCCAGGTGATCATCAAAGCCCAGCTCCGAAGCTATGCGCGGCACAGGGCCGCGCATAGTATCCAGCCATTCTATGAAACCGGGAACCTTTTCGGTGATGGTTCCGCCGCCGGTGGAGGCGGGGGGGCCACAACAGGGGGGCTTGTCTGTGCCATCACCCGCTTCACCGGAGCAGCATGTCGATGTTGGAGTGTACTCCGCATCCGGTTTCTTCCGTATGTTTTTGATCTTGAATTTGCCCGGCGCGCCGGAATTTACTTGCAACATGCAATCA
>JANNLB010000258.1:0-2128 GCA_031396605.1 Geobacter sp.
CTCCTGAAAACAGTGCAAAATCATCACACTAATAATGAGGCGGCGGTTCTTCCTCACCGGAGTCTCGTGAGACCGAGGGGGACATTGCCATCAACTGCTCCTTCAGCGTCGTAAAATCCCTCCGCAACTGTTCCAGTATCAACTCCTGCCGGCAGACTATTTCATTCAGCTCCTGAATAGTCACTTCCTGCTGCATGTAGTGCATCTCCAGTTCGTTGATCCGTTGTTCCATACTCGCATTGCTCACGCCTTACGGCTACACTCACTCCTGAACGAATCATATTCCTCACCGCCACAGATATTCAACATCTTCCGATTATTTAACACTTGCATTAATCACCGCCAGAGTTATACTCACTTTTATTTAAATTGAGTATAACTCTGGCGTGGGGAAAACCGATGGAACGCATTGGCGGGGAAACAATTACACTATATGCCGATCTTCGTGAGAGGCTCGAAATGTTCGAAGCGATGAGGAATATTGCAAGCATTTCCGGTGAATTCACGACAAAGACCGTAAAGGGATGCCTGTATCACTATTTCCAGACAACACTAACCAGCGGTCGCACCCAGATTTATATCGGTCCGGATAGTGAGGAAATCTGCCGTTTGATCGAAGAACGGAAGTTCGGCGCAAAGGATGTCAGCGCAGACGAGAAAATGTTCCAGAGACTTGGATCACAGGTCATTGCCGGTGGTGTGACCACTATCATGCCGGATATGGCCCGGATAATCAAACGCCTGGCTGACAGCGGAGTTTTCAAGTTAGGTGGCGTCATGGTCGGAACCGTTGCCTATCAGATCCTTGGACCACATCTGGGGGTTGTCTGGGATGGCGGTTCCCGCATGACGCAGGATATCGATTTAGCAGGCGACACCAGGATAGCCATAGCCGTGCCGGACTTGCAGGCTGATGTCCCTGGAATAATCGAATCCATGCAGATGGGGTTTTTCCCTGTGCCAAGACTGTCGCACAAAGAACCTTCAACGTCATATGCTATAAGGGGGAAAACGCTACGAATTGATCTACTTACTCCAGCGAGAAGAGGGGTGACTGCTCCGGTTTTTCTCCGGCGTCTTAATGCCTCTGCAACACCTCTTAAATACCTTGATTATCTCATTGAAGAGCCGATTAACGCAGTGATGATCTCCGGCAATCCCTGCCTGATCAAAGTACCGCAACCTGCACGCTACGCGCTGCACAAACTGATCGTTTCACAAGAACGGGATGCGACTGCTGCTGATAAAAAGCGAAAAGACATCCTGCAGGCGGTCAATATGCTGGCTCTTTTGCGTGATGACCGCCCTGGTGATATCGAACGCGCCAGGATAGCACTCATAAAACGTGGGGTGACATGGGCAAAGAAACTGGAATCCGCGTGCAAGGAGGCACATATCGATTTGTAAATATGTTTCAGGATCAGCCCTGACAAGCAGGATAAGTGCGGTAACGAAGTTTATTTCCGAGAGAACTACGCGGAAGCAACTTCTAATACCAATTTCAAATCAAAGATGAAATCAAGGCGGAGAGGATTGAGGCGACGACGGCGTACAGATAGTACGTTGAGGAGCCGATGACGAGCCTGTCCTGAGCGTAGTCGAAGGGCCAACGAAGATAGCGCTTTGATTTGGAATTGGAATAACATCCACCAGGGAGGTTTTCTTCATGATCTGGAAAACAGTTAACCCCATAAAAACCGGCAATATCATCAGGAATATTTCCCTTTTTTCCGAGCTTTCCGATGAGGAAACCGAGCGAATCGAAGGCATCATCATCAAAAAGAATTTCGCCAAGGATCAGATTGTCCTGTTCGAAGAAGACACCGCCAACTACATGTACATCGTCTATGAGGGAAAAGTCAGGGTTGTCAAGCAAAGCAAAGAAGGCCGGGAGCAGATCATTACCATCCACAAGAAGAATGATTTTTTTGGTGAAATGTCGCTCCTCGACGGCAAAACCGCTCCGGCAACGGTCATTGCGCACGAAAATGCCGTTATCGGTCTGCTTTCGAAGAATGATTTTGAGCGGCATCTGCTCAGCCATGACAAGGTTCGCGGCATGATCATCGATCTTCTGTGTGCCCACTTACGCGACTCCTGGGCAATGATAAAGATCCTCAGCTTTGAT
>JANNLB010000319.1:0-16079 GCA_031396605.1 Geobacter sp.
AAGATTGGCGGCTTCGGCCACACACCCTTTTACACTTCGCAATGCATCTCTTATTAATCCACGCTCATAGGTTTCAAGCTGTGTTACCAGTGAAACCGATGTAATTCTGGCAGGCTCCAGGCCATCGTCAACACCCAGACAGAGGCGCTCTGCAACCGCTTTGAGTTCACGGACATTGCCAGGCCAATCGTGCTGCTGCCAGCGTATCAAATCCATCTCGCACCAACCGGGAGCTTCCCTGTGAAAACGGTTACCTGCCTGGGTTAGGAAGTAGGCCATTAATGGAGCGATATCACCAGGGCGCTGCCTGAGCGGCGGCAGTTCGATGGCGACAACATTCAGGCGGTAATAGAGGTCGGCACGAAAACCGCCCTGATCCGAGAGTAGCTTCAAGTCAACCTTGCTTGCCGCCACAATCCGGCAGTCAACCGGTATGGATGTGTTGCTGCCGAGTCGCTCTACACGACGTTCCTGAAGCACACGCAGCAGTTTGACCTGCAGTGCGAGGGGCATTGATTCGATTTCGTCCAGAAAGAGTGTGCCGCCGTTGGCGTACTCGACCTTGCCGATGCGCCTCCTGGCAGCTCCGGTAAAGGCTCCGGCTTCATGGCCGAACATTTCGCTCTCGAACACCGACTCGGGCAGTGCGCCGCAGTTCAATGCCACGAACGGCCCCTTGCGTCCACTCTGGGCATGGAGGGCGTGCGCGACAACCTCTTTGCCGGTCCCTGTTTCACCGAGAATCAACACATCAACGTCGGTGGGCGCAAGGGCAGAGATGGATCTGCGCACTTTCTGGATGGACTCATCCTGGCCGATCAAGGGCATAGCCCCCATGTCTCCGAGCTGCTCGTGCAGTCTGCGGATCTCGAGCAGCAGGGTGCGTTTTTCAAGCGCACGGCGGACAACATCGATCAGGCGTTCAGAGTGAAACGGTTTTTCGATAAAATCATAGGCATTGGCTCGCATGGCCTGCACCGCCATTGACACATCACCATGCCCGGTGATCAGGATTACCGGTATATCGCGGTCCCGGCTCTGCAGTTCATCCAGGAGCAGGAGTCCGGATATTCCGGGCAGTCGCACATCGCTGACCACGACCGCAGGTGGGTCATCCTGCAGGGCGGCCAGCGCGCTCTCCGCAGTGCGGAAAGGGCGTACTGCCAGGTCGGCCAGATTCATGGCCTGTTCACAGCCGAAACGGACCGCATCATCGTCTTCTATCAGGTAAACCAGGAGATCATCGGGTGAAACAACGTGTCCGAGTATTTTCATACCTCCTCCAGCACAATCGTAAATTCTGCTCCACCCCTGTCCTGATTGCGAGCAGAGAGTTCACCACCAAAATCGGCAATAATCATGCGTGATATGGCCAACCCCAGACCGAGACCTTGCCCGGCCTCTTTTGTTGTAAAAAATGGTTCGAACAACCGCGACAGCACTGTATCTACAATCCCCGGCCCGGTATCACGTATAATAATATGAACAACAGGCGCATGGTGTTCAATCGTTACTGTAACGCGTTTTTCGGGCGCATCCGACACCGCATCAATCCCGTTGCGAAGCAGGTTCACCAGCACCTGTTCAAAGCGTATCGAGTCGGCCAGGATCTGCGTATCCTCAGAAAACGGTTCTATGTTGATTTCAGCCTTGAGCTGCCGCCGTCTCTGTTCGACAAGCATGACAGCCTGGTTAATCGCATCTGCGATCCGGATATTCTGCAGCTCAGGAGGTGACTTGCGCGCGAACGTCTTGATTTCGGTCACGATGCGCCCCATGCGATCGGCCATCTGCCTGATCAGGCCGAGGTTCTCACGCACATCCTGCAGTCTTCCGCGCTCCAGCAGGCTGACGGCATTATCCGTAAAGGTGTGCAGAGCGGTGAGCGGTTGGTTGATCTCGTGGGTTATGCCTGCCGACATCTGACCTAGTACGGTGAGCTTACCGGCCTGGACGGCATTGTCGCGGGTCTCGCGAAGTATGCCCTCGGTAGTTTTCAGCGTCTCGACTTTTTCCTCCAGCGATGTGTTGGTCGCTACAAGGTCGGCAGTGCGTTCTGAAATTCTCTGTTCAAGTTCCAGATGTACCTGTCTCAGTATCGCCTCTGCCTGACGCCGCTCCTTGTATCGCCTGGCGTTTAACTGGAAATAAGTGCCGATAAAAAACAGGAAGAGTGTTGCCAGAACAGCAGCACCGCCTGCCAGCAGAGCGTTTTGGCGTTCCTGCTGTGTATTGGCCAGCAGCACCATGTTCCAGCCGAGATGCCCCACCTTGCTGGAGCGCACAAGATATTCACGGGCCTCGTCATTCGGCAGGACAATTTTCGCCATCGAGATGCCTTCCTGCAACCTGATACTTGTATCAAGAGGCACCAAACTGCGGTTGTTATATTTTCTGGTGGTTCGGAGCCGTTCAGCGGCATCACTGTCAAGCTGCGTCAGCGTCCGGTATCGCCACTGCTCCACCGAGGTTAGGAAAATCACACCGGAGGAGTCGGTAAGCAGGATGATTTCACCACTCTTGAGGAGTGCTGCTTCGAAATTATCCAGGCTGACTTTTATTGCGGAAACACCTGACCGCTTTCCGTTTATCTCTACCGGAGCTGCTAAAAAATAACCGGGCAGACCGGTTGTCATGCCGATGCCGAAAAAACGCCCGAGCTTACCTTTCATCGCATCGTTAAAATAAGGCCGGAAGCCGTAATTATTGCCCACATATGACACGGGTTGTCCAAAATTGCTCGCTGCCAGGGTCAGACCATCCGCATCCATCAGATAGGCTGCGGCAATGTCCGAAATCCCCTGAACATTGCGAAGATAATTGTTTGCACTCTGCTGCAGGGAGATATCGTTCGGATGCAGCAGGAGTTTGCGCAGTTTTTCCTCCTGAGCGACGAGCCGTGGCAGCGATTCATTCCTGGTCAGCAGGGATTCGAGGCTCAGGCGATAGAACTCCATATGCTGGCCGCTCAGTTTCTGTAACGACTCGAGGTCCCTTGACAGCAGTGACTGCCAGGTCAACCAGCCGACCAGCAGGCTGACTAAGAGCGCTGCTCCGACATGAAATGCAAGCCTGACATGGTGGTTACGCAAAAATGTGATGCCGGGGTGTGGTTTCATCGTCATACAAATTTTACCGTCAGATTGCCATATCCATCGAATGTGAATTCGTGAGGCTCGTGATCGATTACCATGCCGGGCCTGGTTTCAAGTTCAGGCAACAGCGCTTCAGAGACGAAGCACTCCGCAATATCCGAAACCAGAGGGCGAGGGAAGGTTTGCCTTACGCAAAATATTCTGGGCAAAGGTATCATAGGTACACTTTCCGCCGGATTATTGGTACCGGCGCGGAACCGGGAGACAGATGATCGTTCAGTTTCGGGGAGGCCAGAGGAGAAAGAGGCTGGTACAGCCCCCCTGCTCGTGAAAATTTCTTTTCCCCAGGCTCAGGTCCATTCCTACCTCCGAGCAATAATCAAGCGTACCGGCATGTTCCTTTGATAATTGTTCATTCCAGGAATATCCCCCCGCCGTATAATACTCCTCGGTGCCGGAGTCCGTTCGAACCGAAAAACCGGAGAAGGACCAGGGGACGCCAAAACTCATATCAACCGGCAGATGAGTGACGGAGTTGACAAACATGACGCGGCACTTCTGCCAGGCCCAGAGCCAGACGACAAAACCGCTTCCGTGATCCCTGACGACTTTGACAGGCCTGACGCTTACCGATACAAACAGGAGAATGGTCAGTATGATCACGATGGCGAGATTCCGTCCGGCTCGCGGGCCAGCAAAAATCACTTCAATGCGCCTTTTTCCTTGAAATATCGCAGCGCGCCCGGATCGTAGGGGATGGTCCCATGAACGAATTTCACCGCATTTTTCATCGTATTATCCTTGGCCGCCTTCACCGCTTTCTGCAGCTCGTCCTGGTGCTCGAAGAGGGCCTTGGTGATGGCATAGGAGTATTTCTCCGGCAAACTCTTCGGGCCGACGAAGAGATTCCAGAAGGCAAGGGTATGAGCATCCTTGGCAGTTCCGTAGACCTCCTTGGGGATCACCCCCGATTCCATCACGCCGGGGTACTTTTTGAGCAGCTTCTTGACCAGGTCACTTTTCGGATCCAGATCCACCAATTCGAGCTTTTTCCCCTGACGGGACATGGAGGTCGCCAGTTCGGTCACGGAGCTGGTCGGAAGGCCGCCGGACCAGAAATAAGCGTCCAGGGTGCCGTGTGACATGGATTCCCCTGATTCACCCGCACCCAGGCGCTCCTGTTTGGCCAGATCGGAGGTTTTGAGGCCGGCTGCCTCCAGCACCATAAAGGCTTCCAGTTCGGTGCCGGAACCGGGCGCGGCAGTGGAAACCTTTTTCCCCTTCAGATCCGCTACAGTCTTGATACCTGAGCCAGGCGCGGCGACAATGTGAAGGACATTAGGGTAGGCGGCCCACAATATCCGGATATCCGTGGCCGGTTTGTCCTTGAATTTTTCTATGCCGCCGGTATAGGCCAGAAAGGCTGAATCCGGCAGCACGATACCCATATAATAGGTATTTTTCTTCGGGTCTGTGCGTCTCTGAATCAGCAGCAGATTGTCCACCGAAGCGGCGGTCTGAATGGCAGTTGCTTCCACCCCCGCGTGTTTCGTAAGAATTTCAGCCACTGCAGTTCCGTAGTAGTAATAAACGCCGCCGATACCGCCTGTGGTGATCAGAATTTTCGGTTTCTCTTCTGCAGCCCCTGCCAGACAACCAAACCCCAAAAAGACTGTTACACAAACTGCACCAATAATCCTCTTCATACCTACCTCCTTCGTTTTATTTTGCTGCTGACAACAGATGCATGGAAACTTCTCGGATATTCACTCCTCACCCTGTCAGCCTTTACCCGCCGGATTCCAGTTCGGCAGTCGTACAGGGCTCGCAGGTCGCGAGGGCCTTAACACCTGATGAATCGCTTTTTTTGCTTATGAAAAACCAGGTCGAAAGAACAAGAACTGCCAGGTTAAGCCAAAGAAACGGAGTAAAGAGGCCAAGCGACAGGATGCCAAGAGTCCAGGATTCCCATGTGAGCAGGGGGCGTCTGGCATAGCCGACAGTGGCTGCGGCCATACAGACCGCGCCGGCAGACACAAACAGCAGGCGGACGAGGAAGCTCGAGGCCGTATCGAACATGGAGGCGGTGCGCCACATCGGGATGATCAGCAACGCCGTCCCCTGATAGGCCAGAATGAAAGAGAAGCCGAGCAGGTATTTGGGCAGGGCCACCTTGGCCGCGTAAATCCCCGTCTTAAGCGGATCGGTCTTGAACACCGAGGATGCGGCATAGGCGGAGAGGGCCACCGGAGGGGTGACATCGGCCAGGACAGCGTAATACATCAGGAACATATGGGTAGAGAGCAGAGCCGCTTCCGGCGGGATGCCATTACCGATGGCGACCCCTATGATGGCCGGAGCGGTCAGGGCAGAGGCCACGACGTAGGTGGCTGTCGGCGGTATTCCCATTCCCAGCAGCAGAGTAAAGCCGGCAGCGAAAAAAGTCGCCATAATCAGGCTCTGCCCGGAAATCATGGTCAGAAACTGGGAGAATTTATTCGGCAGGCCGGTCATGACCATCAGGGTCAGGATCAGGTTGGCGCAGATCACGGCCGTTCCGATCGGAATCAGTGAAGAGAAACCGATTGCCAGGCCCTTGATGAACACCAGCGGGCTCTTGGGACGGAGGGTGGGGTCCAGATAGCTTAGGAGCACGAAGAGGACGATGGCGCCGACCACGGCAAGGCTGACCGAGTAACCATAATAGATGAAACCGACGATAAACAGGATCGGCAGGAAGATGTGGCAATAACGGCGGAAATATTTGCCGCCGAACTGCTCTTCGCCTTCAACAGGCTTGATCCCCATCTTTTTGACATAGAGATAGTTGTACGAAAGGATCGCTACAACATAGAGCAGCATCGGCCCCAGGGCCATGATACAGATCCAGAAATAGGGTATGGCGAGTATCTCCACCATGACAAAAGCCATGGAACCGAGTACGGGTGGGGTGATCATGGCAATGGTGCCGGATGTGGCCGCTATCCCCGCGGCCTCGTAACGTTCATACCCCCCTTTTTCGAACATCGGTTTGCTGATTGTCGACACGAATTGTGTATCGGCTGCGCCCGAGCCGCTGAACATCCCCATGAAAACGGAGGCGATTACCGTTACAATGCCCGGACCATCCGGTCTCCCGCGGGCGGCCAGAGCGGCGATGTTGCCGATGATGCTCCCCAGGTTAAGGGCGCCGATAATACCCCCCAAAATGGTGAAGTACACCAGATACTTCAGGGATACGCCGGTGATCATGCCAAACAGGCCGGCCTCGGTCTCGCTGAACAACTTGGCCAGCAGCAGGTCAAAGTCGAAGGAGGCGTGGGCAAGGATACCGGTGAACAGATTACCATGCAGGTTATAGAGGAGAAATGTCAGCACCAGGCAGGGGAGGATCGGCCCGGTGTAGCGGTACACCTGTCCGAGCAGCAGCATCGTCAGACCGAAAGCCATTACCAGATCCCACGGTTCCGGAATCATGGCCCGATCGATTATATCCTTGAACATGATTACCTGATAGAGATAGGGGACAAATACCAGGAGGGCCCCCAACTTGTCCATCCACCGCCCCGAACGGGGATAGAGTGCCGGCAGAATGGCCGTCAGCCAGAAGAGCGATGCGAAGATATTGAGTTTCAGGCTTAGTCCAATCTTCCAGAAGGCATACAGCGGCAAGATGGCCATGATTGCAAAGACATATGATCCGACTCCGGCTTTGCCATGGAGGGTACGCTGCGAAGAGATCAAATATCCGGTTACCAGAAGGAAAAAAACGTGGGTTGCCCGCTGCAGCTGGGTGAGATCCAGGATCGAGATGGACATCTTTGCAAACGGAGTATAGGGGTGGATGACGAGATAGAGACTGTACAGACTGGCGATGACCAGAATGGGGGTGATAATGAAACGGTTGAATCTGCTTTCGTCAATGGTTTCAGTGTGCATTTCCATTTTTGCCATTTCCTTTCAATTGAGCAGTAAATTCTGATCGGGAGGTATCCCTGGTCGACACGAGTTTTCTGAAATAATGCAGTCTTGGTTCTGCAAAATTTCATAACATAGTTCTCTCATGCGGAGTGCACCTCTTCCTTACTCATAATCAAAGCAATCTGTATGCCAGTATAATTAATAATAGAAAAATAAAATACAGCGTTATAACAATCAGTTTATGAAAAGCGTAAGGTCGTGAAAGCAGGCAGGTGTGCCGATTTCCGGAATGTGGCGTGAAAGCTGTGCGGGTTTCCGCACAATTCCGATTCTCAGTACTGTACTTGCCGGTGGAGCAGGACATACCCCAGCCCGGCAGGCATCGACCAGACTCTGAGCATCGGGTTTGGATATAAAAAAACCCTTCTTAAATTGTACTTACATTTGTGTCAGTACAAAAAGAGAGGTTTTTTGTTCATAATACTCGTTTAGTTTTATAATGCTTTGAAAGTATAGTGCAAACCCTATTTCAGAGAGAGTATATATTCAACAAGACCCTCGACCTGTTCCTTGTCAATCTGACTGCTGAAAGAAGGCATCCCGCCCGGGCGCCCTTCTGTAATGGATTTTGTGATGTCAAGCCTCGACTTGCCGTATTTATACTTTGAGGTCGTCAGATCAGGCCCGACTCCCCCTTTCGCGCTTTCACCGTGACACGATGTGCAGAGAGTTCCGTACAGCTTTTTACCGACCGCGACATACGCTTCAATCTTGTGCCCGCTCCCGCCATACCCGGCTCCCGTTGTCTCTACCGCCAGGTGAACACTCTTTTTCTGACTGTCGCGCGCTTTTTTTGCCGCATCTGCTTCGGCCTGGGAGCTCCAGCCGCTGAACAGGTAATATCCCATATAGATCACACCCCATACGGCAAGCACCGCAAAAAGAATCCGAAAAACACCGGGGGAACTTTTCTCTTCGCGATAAGTAATTCCATCATATTCATGCTGTTTTGACATATATCCGCTCCTTGATTAGTAAGTTAGAAGTATTTTCTGCGCTTTTAGTACGGTAAAAATTATTTCTTTTTTTGAAAGAATTTCGTGAGCGAACTTATTCCGTTTGTTTGGGGCAGGCAGAAAAATACTTCGTTAGCGCACTTATCCTGTTTATCAGGGCTAAGAATTAGTCGTCCTCAAGCATCCGGTGCTTCGGTTCTTCAAGTTTCCGTTTCCGGTTCCTGTTGAAGGTCGCAACCGCAATGGCAACCAGAATAGCCAGTAGAAATCCTGTCAACAGCATAAAAACAAAGCGGGCATCAATCATCACTTTACATCCACATTGATCAAGGTTGCAGTTTCAGCTTTATTGACCGGAACGTCAGTCCCCAGCTTGCGCATATAGGCGATGATTGCATCCATCTCGCTCTTGCCTTTGAGATCGTCCAGGTCGGCCTGGGTATAGGGGAACTTGAGCAATTTCATTTTCCGCTCGGAATAGGTGGTATCAAGAGGCTGGTTCAGGAATGCGTAGGACGGCATATTTGAAGCCGGCACGACTGACTGCGGATTCTCCATATGTTTACGATGCCAGGCCCCTTTGGGATCCGGGAATTTCAGACCGATCCGGGCCAGATCGGGACCGGTGCGGCGTGAACCCCACAGGTGCGGGCGGTCGTAGACAAATTCACCCGATTTTGAATAGGTCCCGCCATTGCCGTAGCGCTCAACGTCGGAAGCAAGAGTGCGCACCGTCTGGGAATGACAGTTGTTGCACCCTTCACGCATATAGAGATCCCGCCCTTCCTGCTGCAGCGGAGTGTACGGCTTGACTTCGGCAATCCGGTCACCGGCACTGTTGATCCATTTGAATGGAGCTATCATGGTTATAGCAGTGCCGATCATGATAACGACAAAAGCCAGAATGATAAAAATAACGGGATTTTTTTCCAACATGGTATTGTCCTCGTCTGTATTTGATTTAGTAAGCTACTATCCAGTGCTTCAGAGTCAGATTACGCTTTGACAGCGGGTGAGTCCGCACCCTTCTGAAAGGTTTTATAGATGTTGTAAATAAACACCGCCAATCCGGCCAGATAGATAAAACCGCTGACCGCCCTGATCTTGTAGTAGGGGAAGATGGCAATCATGGTCTCCATAAAACTGTACTGCAGCGTTCCGTCCGGAGTTGTGGCAAGGAGCATGCTTCCCTGCTGAACGCCGGCGGTCCACATGGTGATGGAATAGATCAACTGCCCGACCAGAACCAGCCAGAAGTGGGTATTTGCAAGCTTGACACTGTAGATTTCGGTATCGCTCAACTTTGTCGCCACATAATATGTTGCACCAAAAAGCACCATGGAGACCCACCCCATCGTACCCATATGCACATGCCCCGGAACCCAGTCGGTGTAATGGATAAATGCCGAGAACGAACGAACAGCCTGCATCGGCCCCTGCAGCGTCTGTAATCCGTAGAAAGTTATACCGACGATCATGAATTTGACCAGATAGTTGGACTTCATTTTTTCCCACTGACCGTTCATGGTCAGATAGCCGTTCATAACCGCTCCCCAGGAAGGGGCAATCAGCATGATTGAAAAGGCCATGGCAACAGTCTGAATCCAGTCCGGCACCGGCGTCCAGAGCAGATGGTGTGCTCCGGTCCAGAGGTACATGAAGATCAGCGACCAGAAGGCGATAATCCCCATACGGTGGCTGTAGATAGGGTTATTGGTGATTTTCGGGAGAAAATAATAAAAGATGGCGAGAGGCGGCACGGTCAGCACCATGGCTACGGCGTTATGCCCATACCACCACTGCACATTAGCGTCATTGGTTCCCGAAAACGCCGAATATGATTTGAACAGGTGGAGCGGCATCCCCAGGTTGTTGACAACATACAGTACCGTCACTCCGACCAGAGCCGCCATGATGTACCAGAGCGAGATATACATCTGCTTTTCTTTACGCTTAAGGATCGTCATGAACACATTGATAGAGAAAAGTACCCAGAGGATGGCAACAACGATTGCCAGAGGCCATTCCAGTTCAGCATACTCCTTGGTGCGATTGATCCCCAAAGCCAGCGTCACGGCCGCGGATGCGATGGCGACATTAAAGATCCAGAGCGTTACCCTGGCAAGCTTCGGGCTCCAGAGTGGGGTTTTGGTAAGCCGCTGGGTGATGTAAAAAAACATGGCAATGAAACTGCCTATGCCCCAGCCGAAAATACCGGCGTTTGTGTGGATCGGACGCAGTCGGCCATACGTCAGGTAGGGGGCGGCATTCAGTTGCGGCCAAGCCAGCTGCAGGGAGATCACGATGCCGACTATGACAGCAATAGTTCCCCAGATGATGCTCCAGGTGATGAAACCTTTTACCGAGTCATCCACATACCGTGTTGGTGCTTTCATGCTTCTGCTCCTTTGGTGTAATCATTTCAATTCAGTTAGCGGCTGATATGGTATAGTAAGTTAGAAGTTATTTTCTGCGGTTTTTTTGCTGAAATAACTTAGTTAACGCACTTATCCTGTTTATCAGGGCTAGAAGTTGACGTTTTAGTGTGAATTTATAAAAATTTCCGGATTGGGTATTGCATTACCCGGACAGTTTACCATGAAACAGATTTTTTGCACGTTTTAGTAACATCTCAAAGCCATGCTCGTGGCTGACATCAGCGACGCCGCGATATACGATCTTACTCCGGAGGTGGTCCGTATGAAAAAGTTAGCGCGTATAGTCTTTGCTGCAATGGTGCTGTTTCTGCTTGGCTCCGTACCCGAGTCCGGTGCAGACGGCAGACGCTCCGGTCACGGAGGCGGCCGCGTGGGGGTGGGCGTTTGGCTCGGACCGGGGTGGTGGGGACCGCACTATTATCCTCCTTATTACCCGTATTATCAGCCGGAACAGCGGATAGTAATTGAGCAGCAGCCTGATATGTATGTACAACCGGCACCACAGGCAGAAGAGCAACAAATTTACTGGTATTACTGCAAGGAGACGAAGGGGTACTACCCGTATGTGAAACAGTGCCCGAGCGGCTGGATGAAGGTTGTGCCGTCACCTCCGCCTCCGTCCCCTTCACCGCCGGAATAAAGGAGTGAGATAATCATGAAACTCGTTAATTGGTTTATACCGATACTATGCGCCATCTTGTTGTCAGGATGCGTAACTCTCCCGACGGGGCCGAGCGTGAGAGTGTTCCCGGCGTCTGGTAAGCCGTATGATCTGTTCCTGTCCGAGGATTCGACATGCAGACAGGCGGCTGAACGGCAGATTGGCATACTGCCACAGCAGATCGCAGACCAGAATACGGCCAGAGGCGCCGTCGTGGGGACAGCCATTGGGGCAGGAGTCGGTGCGGCCATCGGTGCGGCATCAGGCAATGCAGGGGCCGGGGCGGCTATCGGCGCTGCAAGCGGGCTGCTCGTCGGCAGTGCGTCAGGTTCAGATGCGGGCCAGTACGGGGCCAGGGAAGCCCAATGGCGTTACGACACAGTATATCTGCAATGTATGTATTCACAGGGCAACCAGGTATACAATCCTGGATCGAGGTACTATCGCCGACGAGCAGTAATCGTACCTCCGTCTTCTCCGGATTACGAATATGCCCCTCCGGACTATCGCCCCATCTATCCGCCGCCGAATACACCGCCACCGGGACCGCTGCCCGCCCCGTAGTTCCTTGACGTCAGGCAGGGACGATACGCTGTTGAGCCACTGACTACATCTCCGTCCCTTTTTTTCAGGCCTCGGTTGCGGCGCAATTTTTATCTGGTAGAATTGTTAAAAATCAGGCGATGTACTGGATCGACAACCGAAAGGAGGGAATTGTTATGAATATCTACAATTTTGCCATGAATATGGAGCTGGACGGCAAGGCGTATTACGAAAAACTGGCTGCCGAGACGAGCGTTGCCGCGCTGAAAAACATATTCACCGGCTTGGCGGCGGACGAGCAGAAACATTTCGAAATCATCCAGTCTTTTAAATCGGGCGCCGGCATCAAAATGGCCGACAGCACGGTACATGAAAATGCCAAAAATTTGTTTGAGGAGATAGCGTCTGACAAGAGCATTGTCGGAAGCCTGAAGAAATCTCTGGATGGCTACCGGCATGCCATGAAAATCGAGGCAGACAGCGTCAGGCTCTATGAGGATATGGCGACAAAAGAAGACAATCCGGAAGCCGTGCAACTCCTGCTCAGGATTGCAAATGAGGAGAAGAAGCATTTCAATATCATGAATAATCTCTACGATTACGTCCTGGCGCCGCAGAGCTTTCTGGCCTGGGGTGAGTTCAGCAACCTGAAGGAATTGTAATTCCAATTTCATCCTTGGTTTGAAATTGGTATAACGGGTCTCTTCCGAGCGTTTCGTATCGGCTGCCAGCCGCGCAAAGCCCGCCACCAGCGGGCTTTGCTGTTAATCGTGATGACATATGGAATGTTTTAACCCCGAACCGCCGATCACAGGTCATCGCTTCAGCAAGGGGCACACCATGGCATCCTCTATCATGCGCATCGTCCAACTCATCCGTCGACCGACCCTGCCCGCCCTGTTGCTGGTCATGACATCAGCCGCTGCCTGCGCCGCCGATCTTCGCCTGGAAGACATCACCCTTCCTCCCGGTTTCACCATCGAGGTCTACGCCGCAAATGTTCCGGGCGCGCGCTCCATGACACTGGGAGCCAAGGGCACGCTCTTCGTCGGCTCACGCGGCGAGGGCAAAGTCTATGCCCTGCTTGCCACGGGAGGCAAACGGCACACAGTCGAAATAATCACTATTGCCAGGGGGCTCAACTCGCCCAACGGTGTTGCCTTCCGCGACGGCGCCCTGTACGTGGCCGAGATCAACCGGATTATACGTTTCGACCACATCGAGGAACGGCTCAGAAACCCACCCGCCCCGGTAGTGGTCAACGACAGCTTTCCCACTGAAAGCCACCACGGTTGGAAGTTCATCCGCTTTGGCCCCGATGGCCGGCTCTACGTTCCGGTGGGCGCCCCCTGCAACATCTGTGAGTCCAAGGACCTGCGTTTTGCCTCCATCATGCGTATGGACCCGACTGGGAAACATCTGGAGATCTTCGCCCGCGGTGTGCGCAACACGGTGGGATTTGACTGGCATCCGGTCACCAACGAACTTTGGTTTACCGACAACGGCCGCGACTGGCTGGGAGACGAGCAGCCGCCGGACGAGCTCAACCGTGCCCCGGCCATGGGTCTGCATTTCGGATTTCCCTACTGGCACGGCAGTGGGATAGCCGACCCGAAGTACGGCAAAGGGCATCGCAAGGATGAATTCACCCTCCCCGAGAGAGAGCTTGGCCCTCATGTCGCTTCGCTGGGGATGAGGTTCTACACCGGGAACCTGTTCCCGTCCGATTACCGCAATCAGATATTCATCGCCGAACACGGTTCATGGAATCGCAGTGAGCCCCTGGGATACCGCATCAGCCGAGTCCGGCTCAACGGCAACCGGGCCGTATCCTACGAGGTGTTTGCCGAAGGTTGGCTTCAGGACGGCGGCGCCTGGGGGCGACCGGTCGATCTGCAGATCATGCTTGATGGCAGCCTGCTGGTCTCGGATGACAAGGCCGGCGCCATCTACCGCATCACCTATCGCAGATAATCCCTTCTGAAACATGACAAACGCCTTACCCGACCAAGTCCCGGTGATGAGTTGCTGCGCGTTGCGCATCTTCAACCAGTACATCTTCGGCAATAGCCTGAAACAGTTCCATCAGGTGCGGGTCAAAAAATGCTTCCGACATTTCCCGCATTATTTCCCGAACCTGGTCGCTTGTGCACGCTGCGCGGTATGGGCGCATTGTCCGGAGAGAGTCAAATACATCTGCAATGGTCACGATCCGGGCTTCCAGAGTAATCTCCTCCACTTTAAGTCCATAGGGATAGCCGCTGCCATCATATTTTTCATGGTGGTACAGGATCATGTTGACAACAGCAGTGGGAAGGCCGGCCTGCCGGGCTATTTCCGCCCCCCAGAGCGGATGCCGGTGAATAATCTTCATGCTGGGTTCATCCAGTTTTCCCGGAAAATTAAGTACAGACCCCGGAACACCAATCTTGCCGCAGTCATGCAGCCAGCCACCGTACTTGACGTAGACAATGCTTTCTTCCGATAAACCAATCCTCATGGCAAGAGTAGATGCGTATTCAGCCACACGATCGCAATGACCTCGGGTATAGGGGTCCTTGAGTTCGATTGCCTGGGCGATGGAGCTGATGGTGCCTACCTCGCAATGAGCCAGTTCTCTGACCACTTCGGAGCGTTCAAGCCCTTCATGCACAATGGTCTTCAGTTCATCGTTGTCCCAGGGTTTAATGATAAAGCGGAAGGCCTCGCTGATATTTATGGCGTCAACAGCGGTCTTGAGGTCGGCATGGGCGGTCATCAGGATGCGCCCTGTTGTGGGCGAGATATGACGAATCCGTTCCAGAAGATCTATTCCGGATATACCGGGCAGATGATTATCGGTTACAACAAGCCACACATCTTCCTTGCGGACGATCTCCAGCGCCTCCTCCCCGCTTGATGCTACCAGCAGCCGTATAACGGCATCATCCGAAAAAAGTTGCCGGGCTGCATGCAGTACAGACATATCTTCATCCACGAAGAGCACGTTTCTCTTGCTCAATCCTGTAAAAGAGTCCTTCTGATTTGATTTATCCGGCATAGTAACGTTCATGTCCTCATGTTTCATACAGCAACTTTATTCCGTCATATTCCCGCAACCGGACCGAAGAGAGTGTAGTAGCCGTACCCTTCCGGCAGGCTGACCACCTTCTTTATATCCAGCAGGGCCGTACCTGCCACTGTCACAGTCCTGTGAGCGATGGCATAGATATTCGTGCCGATGATCACGGAGCGGTCAACCGTATCGTCATAGGAACCGTAGCCGCTGCTGACCGCCGTTGCAGGAATATCCCCACGCAGGGAAATACTACTTGCGTTGATATTGAAGACCCTGAGCCCCGAGCTGTAGAGCCCCGATGTACTGCCGTAGCTGTAATATGGTATTGCAAGGATCCCCATCGGCTCCCCCAACGGCTCATAGTAGAGAAAAGCGTGAGGGTCATAAAGCGCCGCAGACCACCCTTCCCCCAGTTTAAATTCCCCAAGAAGGTCGGGTACGGCCAGGTTCGTCACATCGAACAGCCGGAGCATGTTGCCGGTTACGCGACCTGTGTCATCGGCCGAACGCCCTATTGTGAGAAGCCTGTTGTTGTTCTGCCCGACAAGATGGATATACGTGGCGAAACCGTTCACCATGATTTCTCCCATCTTCCTGGGATTCAGGGGATCACTAAGGTCAAAGGTAAACAGCGGGTCGGTCTGGCGGAATGTTACCATGTACCCCCGATCCCGGTCGAAGCGCATGGAGTAGATTTTTTCTCCCGGGGCTAACCCCTCGATCCTTCCCTTTTCTACGAGAGCCCCGTCCTGTTCGGCCACGATGGCGAGACGGTTGCTGACCCCTTCACCCCACCACCCCCCTCGGGTAGTGCCGATCCGGAGATAGCCGTTGTATTCCCCCATGCTGAACCGGTCGTTGAGCCAGCCGGTCACCATGCCGCTACCCTTATAGAGCGGCGTGCCGGCTCCGTTGGCAAGTGCGAACTTGTGCAGGGCGGTCCATGGCTCCGGGTTGACGGCTGGCTGTGTCAACCCCTGAACCGGCTCGATCCAGGCCCAGTTGTTGCTGGAGGCCAGGTAGAGACTCTCCGGCGACATGTAAATCCGGCACCAGGAACTGATCACCCCGCTGCTCGCCACGACAGGGTCGGCTGCGGCACTGTCGAGGGCGATGACCAGGGAGAGATCGGTCCCGTTTCCGGACTCGGGGATATAGATATCACTACTTGCCACCACGGGAGTGACGATTGCCGCTCCCGCAACTCCTCCGGTATAGACGGTCCGGCTGTAGGATGGAATCATCCCGGCAAGAGTCAAGGCATCGATGCGCCGCAGGTTCTCCGCTGAGGCCTTGGCGCTGGCCAGACTGTAGGCTTCCATGCTGTAGTTCCCGACCGGAAGATAG
>JANNLB010000303.1:0-15533 GCA_031396605.1 Geobacter sp.
GCTTGACGAGGAGGACGCAGGGACAACAGCCCGTTTCAGCGACGGCCATCGTGTGGGAGAACTCGCACAGAATCTGTATCCCGGAGGGGTAATAGTTCCCTATGACGGATTAACCAAATCCTCCTTTAACTATCTTGAACCGTATTTTGTTACGGCCAGGGGGATTCTTGCCGGAAACCCTGAGATGCATCTTGCGCAGTGGCGCGACAAGGTGCGGATTGTTTCCCGAAACCTGCAGATGACAGCGCCGCACCGTGCCGATGGCGTGACCGATAAAGTTTACGAAGCACTGCTCAGAGAACGGCGCATCTGCGTACGCTATCGTCTTCGTGATGATGGGGGGATAAAGGAATATGCGGAACTGAACCCTCTTGGTCTGGTCTTTGTCGATAATCTGATTTATCTGGTGGCAAGTATTGGTGAGTATGCAACCCCTCTACAGTTCCTGCTGCACCGGATGGAAACGGTGACGTTGCTGGGGTCAGTGGTGACAGTTCCGGCAGGTTTCACCCTGCAAGGCTACATTGAAAGCGGTGAGTTCAGTTATCCGCTGGGGAAGGAAACAATCCGGCTGAAGGCTCTCTTTGACAGGGATGCGGCGGCTTATCTGTATGAAACGCCGTTGCCGGGAATGATCAGCCTGGTTGATGTGGATGAAGATGAGGTGCTATTGGAAGCGGAGGTGCTGGACAGTCGCCAGCTCCGCTGGTGGCTGCGTGGTTTTGGTGATCAGGTGGAGGTTTTGGAACCGGCTGAATTAAGAGCGGAATTCAAAGAGATGGCAAAGGTGTTGAAGAGCGTGTATCGTTATGGCATTGCGATTAAGTGAGGCATAGTGCGACTGATGAGTATGCGCATAAAAATATGATATTATATTTGTAAATATGATTTATAATGCGCATGAAAGTAGTAAAAAAGGAGGTCCTCATGAACCCTTACAGTCAAAGAACAAAGCCGCAGAAAAAATCCGCAAATCTGAGTATCAGTGTTGATCTCCTTCAAATCGCCAGGGAAGACAATCTCAATCTCTCCAAAATGCTTGAAGAGTCACTTGAATGGTACAGAAAGAAGAAGCTGGAAAAAGAGTGGCTTGAGACAAACCGGAAAGCCTTTGACGATTACAACAAAATGGTCAGCGAGCATGGGTAGTATGGCGATGATCGGAGGCTCTTCTGATGGCGCAATTCGATGTATACCGGAACAAAGGAAAATATGCCATAGATAGTCCCTTTTGTGGTAGATGTTCAGTCTGACATTCTGTCAAACTTTGATTCACGGGTGGTAATTCCGCTCCAGTCGGCTGACTTTATCAGAAACGAAAATATTCAGATTATTGCCCGGCTCAACCCGGTTTTTTCGGTGTGCGACTCGGAGGTCATACTTGCAACGCAGCAAATTGCGGCGGTTCATATCCGGGAACTTGGCAACAAAGTTGACTCCCTTGCATCGAAGCGTCTGGAGATTGTTTCTGCGCTTGGTGTTCTTACCAGCGGTATTTAGAGGCTTTCACCTGAACAGTAAATAGAGTCTGCTGACGGAAGATGTGAGGGAAGAAGTAACCTTTTCATTTTCTGCAGAAGCCAAAAAACTGGGCGGACGCAAGGCACCGTCCCTACGAAACAATATTGTAGGGGCATCCCCTTGCGGGTGCCCGCTCTTTCGGAAATAGCAACTTATGAAAACTTTCAAGCGCAAAATACATATCAAACGCGGCCTAAAAATCGCAGTGATCACCATTGCCGGCATCTTTTCACTGCTACTGATCTGCCTGGCCTTCCTTCCGGCACTCGTCAGCAGCCATGTGGCGCAGGTCCGGATTCAGCAATCGCTCTCTTCCTCCATGAAACGTCAGGTGGCCTGGTCGAAGCTTGTCATGTCCTGGAAGGGCGGCCTGACGCTCTCCGGCCTCAAACTCGGTGACGGCCCCGCGCCGCTTCTGAAAACGGACATTGATCAGATAGTTATCGCGCCCTCCGTCGGTCGCGGAGCCGACGGAAAATTCGGCATCGATCTCGCGGTTGGGATACGAAACGTCCGGGCTGAACTTGCCCCCGGCCCTCAAAAACCGCCACCCCCACCAACAAAAGATCCGTTGACCATGCTGGCTGAATCGATCCAGCGCATTCAGGGGCTTGACTTCCCGTTGCCTGTGGATCTGCGCGTCACCATTGAGGTGGCGCCGCTGCAACTGGTATATTCAGCTCCAGGGCGGGTTCCGGCACCGGGTAAGCAGCTGGATCTGCACGATTTCTCGTTCCGCCTTGCCATGCCGTCCCTGGCCGCCAAACCGATCACGGCTGAGATAGCCGGTCGGGTGTCTGTCGACCGCAGCGAGATGGGGAAAGTCACTCTAAATGCAAAGGTGACCGATCTGGTAACAAAAGCGCGGCGGATTCGTCTCGCCTCGGCGCTCTTTGCCGTCGATGCGTCGGCACCCGGTACGGTTCTCGCGCTCTCCGGCGGTCTCAGCCAGGCTGACGGTTTTGACGCGCGCTGGAAGCTGGATCTCCCCGGCCTGCTTGCGATAGCACACCCCTTTATCTCCGCCAAGACTCCGAAGTTTGAGGGGGGTATTGATCTCCAGCTGCGGGCAAAAGCGGATGTGCATCGCGATCTCCATGCCATGTTGACGATTGACGGAGCCGGACTGACTGCGAGCGGCGGTTCGCTGAAAACAAAGCGGGTCGGGCCGCTTGACCTTAAGCTGCAGCAGCGAATTGTCACCGATCATGCACACCAACGGGTTGAATTCCCGGACGGGGGTATGTCCATACCGGGGCTGTTCGATGCCGCGTGGAGCGCTTCGGTAAATCGTCCGTCCGTTCCTGAACGCTCACTCGACGTTAAGTTTGGCCCTATGCGGCTTGATCTTCCACGGGCGCTCTCTCTGGCCGGACCGTTTCTCCCTCCCGATGCTCCCGTCAGGGACCTTGCGGGGGATGTTTCTCTTCGTTCCCTGACGCTCCATCTGAGTGGCCCCAAAAATCAGGGCGATCTTGCTCTCGCCGGTTTCGGCATCAAAATACCGCACGTTCGGCTGGCGCTTAAAAAGGGGGAACTGACCGCAGAGGATATCGAGCTGCTCCTCGAAAAGGTGGAATGTCCGCTGACAGCCAAACTGCCGAGCAAGGTGGCGGCGGATCTGATATGGAGCATCAGGAGGGCTGTGCTGTCCGGTGCGCAGCCGCTTTCACTACAGGGGGCGCGCGGAAAGATCGGGGTGGCGGTCACCGACCTCAATCTGAAGAGCGCCTCGACGCGCAAAGTTGCCGCTTCCGCAGTTCTGACCCAAAGCTTTGACCTTGATCGCGCTTCGCTCGGAACGCAGCTCGTCATTGAAAAAACGCATGAACAGCTCCGATTTCTGATCCGCGCCGGAGAGAGCGGCGACATTGAGGCCAACCTCCCGGAATTTATCGTTAGCGCCGCTTCCCTGCAGGCCACTCAATCCGGCAGACGATTGACTCCAATTCCGCTTTCCGTTTCTCTGACAGCGTCCGGTCTCCATCTCCCATCCGGCAATGGAGGGAAACCGATTCTGCAGCGTGCTGCGGCAGTGATTTCGGCGGGTGATTTTCTGCAGCTCGCCGCTGAGGCGGCTCTTTCATCGTCGCTTCCCCGGCGTGCCACTTCCAGCGGCACTGCTCACCTTGACCTGCGGCGCGCGCTGCCGTTTGCCGCTCCGTTTTTGCCGTCCGGTCTGAAGGCGGATGGAGTTGCGACTGCGGTCTGGGATCTGGCCGCGCCGCTGCCGGGTAAGGCTCTCGAATCCGAGAAACATCCTCTGCGGAGTGCCCGGGCCGGATTGTCGCTGTTTGACAAATTTGATTTGAGTCTGAAACTTGATAATATATCAGCGACAGTTCCTTCGGCCAAAGGGGTGATCATCGTAACGGGGCTGCGTACCAAGCCGGACCTGCGGATTGTCTCGACAAAAAAAGGTGAATCGGCCAGACTGGAGGGCGGAGTGCTCTTCTCCGGCCTGAGCGGCCTCCCTGGAGCGGCCGGGAAACTTCCTCCTCAGCATGGCTCGTTTGTAGTCAACGGCGAACTTTCCGGTTGGAGTGCGTTTCGCCTGAACGAAAAGTTGCGGATTGATCCGCTGGCCGTCTCTCACGAGGCCGAGCTGAACGTCAGTCGAATCGATGCGCTGATGGAAGAAAAACAGCCGTTCAACACGGCGACACTGATCAAGCGTTTAGACGCCACCCTGTTTGCCAATGTTGATGGTGCGTTCTCCCGCGAACTGAACCAGCTGTTTCCGGGCATTGATCTGTCCGGGAATGTCAACAGCAGCGCCCGGATCGACCTCAGCGCCGGTCGCGAGCTTGCGGTGCGCTGCTACCTGAAAACAAAGGATTTCGGCGTTCAGCTCGCCAACGGGACAAAAGTCGAAGGTTTGCGCTCCGATATCTCGATTAATCGGGTCTATGCATTGGCTGCGTCCCAGGGAGAACGCTGGACGCCGCTTTCGACGGCTCTTGTCCGACCGGTGGCTGTTTCCACGGCTAATCCCGGTGCGGCGGACATAGTCGAACGAATTCATGATGATCTGCGTGGCGATGTGCGCGGGGCGCGTTCTTTCTCGATGCGGAGTCTGACGACCAAAGTTTCCGGTGTACCGCTGGTGCTTACTGCGCTTGAAGGGGACCTGCTCTTCAGTCAGGAAAAAACCGGTCTCAGTTTTTTTCAGGCGGATCTGCTCGGCGGGACACTTCTCGCTCGCTCGGTGTTCGACCTGAAGCCGGAGATTCCCGTTATTGCCGCTTCCAGTTCGTTTTCAAATCTTGATATAACCTATCTGCTGCCGAAAGAGTCCAGAAAGCGGCAGGTTGACCAGGACGCCGAAATTACCGGAGAGATGAGCGTAACTGCGCCTCTGACGGCTGAACAGCGCGAACTTTTTGAGCAACTGCGTCTCGCGGTGAATGTACGAAAAATCGGAGCACATACGATTGAGCGGGCGCTCTTCAGTCTCGATCCGTACGAACGTAACGAACAGGTTGTCGCCCAGCGTAAAATGCTGCGGCTGGGTGGTTTGAAGGGGTTACGGGCCAATGCGGTCGATGGCGCTTTCAGCATGGAGGGGGAGGCTCAGATTAAAGGGGTGGCGGTTGATCTGCCGAAAGTCGAGCGTTTGCGAATTTCCGAACTGCCGCTCCGTCAGGAGCTGGCCCGTAACAGAAAGGCGATTGCGGCATTACGCGACATCCTCGATCTGATTCGGGCGAATACGCTGGTTATCGGACCAAAAGGGGAATTATCGTTGAAACGGAGGAGTCATGCACAATAGATCATGCAGAAAAATATGTCTGGCGCTCGGTCTGGCTCTATGCTTCTCAGGCTGCACTCTTGCCAAGGTGGATGTCAATGTTGTCAGCGAACGGACGTCGCTTGAGAATCAGGTGCTCGGAACGTACAACAGCCTGAGTGAGGATATGCTGCTGGTCGCCTCGGTACGCGGAGTCTCCCCGACCGGCGCCATCGAAGCGCCGCCCCGTCATACTCCGGAGCAGGTTGATGCCACCAGGGCGATGGAGACGATCGCATTTCATGCTGATGATATTGAGACGTTCAAGCGGTTCGGCTGGGTTGGCGAGAATCAGGAGGGTCTGTTGTCTCCTTTCACCCGTGAGACCCCGAAGGTTGCTTCCGAAGAGCTGAAGTCGTTTGCCGCGAACTACAGCGAAGCCGAATTTCAGCAGGTGGTGAAGGAGGTCAACCAGTCGAGGGAGACCCTGATGATGCGTGTGGTACAGACCAACGAAAACTTTACGGTCAAGGATCTTCCGGCTATTCGCAAGGTATTTGCCCGGGTAAACCGGCAAAGCAGCGTACCGGGATCCAAGGTGCAGGAAGCTGATGGCCGGTGGCGGACGCTATGAAACGGCATACAGCTCTTCAGATGGCCGGCCTGATCGCACTGGCTCTGTTGACCTGCTCTTCACCGGCGCCGGCACTGCCGCTGGGTGAAGAGCTGCTGGCGCCGGCGATCCCCCGTTCGGCGCCCCGCTCACGTCCGGAGCTCTCCCCTCAACCCGCGATCTTCAGCTCACGTCAGGTTCTGTATGTTGCCCGTTCTGCTGACGGCACACGGATGATAACCGTTGAGCGGGGGGACAAGGGTGATGAACTCTGGCTCTATTCATTTACCGCTGTACCGGAACTGCCGCGTCTGATCCATGCGAGTCCGGTTCGTCTGGCCGCCCCGGCCCTCAATTCCGATGGAACGATCGCAGCATTTGTCGATGCGCAGGATGATGTAAAGGGTGATATATGGTTGATAAACCCGACTAAAACCGATTCGGCTCCCCGACGGTTAACCGGTCGTGAATCTGCCGACGATGCGCCGGTTTTTACGACCGACGGAGCGGCAATCGTGTATCAGCGGCAGCTGCCGGGTTCCGAACTGCGCGAACTGGTGAGGCTTCATCTCAAAGATAATCGGAGTGAACCGCTGCCTATCGGCATTGACGCCGCATTCGCTGCACCTTCCCCGGACGGAAGCAGGTGGGTGTTCGTGTCGCGAAAATCCGATCAGAATGGTGATCTCTGGTTGTGGAAAGAGGGGGGAGGGGGTCTCACTCAACTGACTGCGGGAGCAAATCGTGATCTTTATCCTGCCTGGGAAAGTGCCGATACGCTGCTTTTTACCCGCCAGTCTGCTGTCGGGGGGAATACCGCGACCGGTCAGGAATCGGGACAGATCCACCGGCTGCATCTGAAAAGGGTTGGCGATGACGGCTTCCCGTTTGTTTCTCCTCTCACCTCTCTGGCTTTGATGGCGGTGGCGCCGATTCCGGCGGGGGACCGTTTTTTCTTCGTTGCCGGGCTGGCCGGTGGTGGACAGGTGATGTATCTCCCCGCATCCGGAGAAATTCCGGATCGCTCGACAGTTGCGGAACAGTGGGCGCTGGCGCTGATACTTCTGGAGCGTCAGCCGCCCGATCCGGCTCATGCCCGGCTGGCTTCCGCCCGTGTTCTGGCGCGCGAAGAGGCACCGGCACGGGAAGGTGCTTTAGCCGGACTGGCTCTGGCCGGATTGATGGAACAGGCTGGTGAAGCCGCTCCGGCCGAAGAGCAGTATGCCGCGACAGCGAGGCGCTACAGTCGTTACCCGCGCGAAGCAGCCTTGGCCGGAATCGCCCGGATCAGGGTTCAGGCGGAGCAGCGCTGCAGCGATGTCGTTCTGCTGGAGCGGCGGCTGGAGATACTCCGCGATGCGGAACAGGCCATGAAGGCTGTTGCGGCAGGCGCGGGACCGGATGCTGCGGCCCGGTATCTGATTGATGCCGGACGTATTCTCGCTGAATTCGGCGGCGGTGCCGCCGATCAGCTGACCGCGATCAGTCTGGCTGAACAGGCCGCCGCAATAAAGGATGCTGACCGGCCACTCAAAGCGGAGGCGTCCCTGCGGCGCGCGTTACTGCTGGCGAAACTGGAAAAAGGGGAGGGGGCGCTTGCGGCTCTGGTACAGGTGGCAACCGGGTACGGTGACCAGGAAGAGTGGGCCGAAGCCGCAATAACGGCGGTTCTGGATCTGGTTTCTCCCCGTGACCGTGCGGATCAGGCGGCTCTTTCGGCGCTTGCGGAACGGTATCAGACAACCCTCCCCCGTCTGGCTATGGGCGCCTGGAATCGCCTGGGTGACGTGGCGTATCGGGCGAATGAGTGGGCCAAAGCCAAAGACGCGTATCGCACCGTTCTTGAAAAATTCCCCGCGCTCTCCTCTCCAACGGCAGCGGCGCGCTTTGCCCTGGCCGAAGTACTGTATCGTGAGGAACGTTATGCGGAAGCCAAGGCGCTTTATGAAACGGAGATGAACCAGCAGCCGGAAGATACGCCGCTGTATCAGCTTGCCCGGGCCGCCTATATCAGAAAAACAGTTGCCGCGGGTGAAAACCTGTACCGATTGGGTGAGATCGCCGCCGCTCGCTCCCTTTTTCTCGATCTGATCCGCTATGACGGGCGAAGCGTCGAGGCGCATCGCGGTTATATCAAATCTGTTGCCGCCATGGGGCAGTCCGTGGAGTTGCTTGAACTGTACCACAAGTTGCTGTTGTCGCATCCTGATGATCCGGTCCTGCTGTACGGCGCCGGACTTACGCTGACGTATCTGCCCGGCAGGGAACATCTTGCAGAGGCTGATCGTCTTATCTCCCGGGCTGCTGACCGGATGCCGACATCGGAGTATCCTCCCCAGACGAGAGGGTATCTTGCCGAGGTAGCCGAGACGGTTCATGGCGAACGGGGCGGCCTGGAGCGGGCACTGGCGCTCTATCGCCGCGCCTGGCTGCTCAACCGGCCGCTGGAACAGCCGGAAAACCGTGCCAACCTCGATCTGAACATCGGCAATATCGCCTTTCTGCTCGGCAGCAAAGCGACCGCCTGGAAATTCTACAGTCAAAGAACTGCCTCGAAGATTCCGTTTGATAATCCGGATACCGAGCTGATCTTTCAGCGGCGCTATGCCGAAGTTGCGTTTCAGATGCGCGAAACGGAAGCGCCTATCAACGGGTATCTGAAGGCGCTTCAACTGACGGAGTCCCGTCTGAATCCGTCCCGTCCGCTCGATCTGTCCGGTCGCCTGGCGAGACGGGTCGTGGAGCGTCTCTTTTCCGGAACCGGACGGAGTCAAGCCGCTGAAGCTGCATTGGGCGAACAGCAGTCGATCACTGCGGAACTTGAACGGCTGGGAGGCTCTCCGCCGGAGGCGCCGCCTTCTCCCGGGTGGAACAGTTTCGATGCTGCTCTGCGCGCACTCATTGCTCGAGAACGCATCCTGCTGACCTCTGCGCCTTCCTGGAACAATGACGCGGCCAAAAGCGCCGCCGAACTGAACGGCATGCTGGTTGCGGTGGAAAAAGAGCAGGATGCCGTGACTCGTCTGGTGGAAACGGCTGCCGAAATCCATGACCGGCTCGGGCTGGCGTACCTAGAGGCGGATCGTTTTGCTCCGGCCCGCGAACAGTTTGATGCCGCTTTCAGGCTGAACAAGGGACTCGGCTTTACCGGGAACCTCGCCTCCAACCGCCGTTCAGCCAGTATTGCCACGTACAGGGAAGCGCACACCGCCTCCGGCGAGGAGAAGCAGCGCCTGCTCCGCCTGAGCCGTGACGGTTTCGCGGAACTGTTGACGCTGATTGCCTCGAATCCACCCGCGTCGAAAACGCCGGCTAAACGGAGCGGCGGTTTAATGGAGGTGTCCACAAACGTTTCCCTTGACAAAGGCGGCTCCACCGATGCTGCCTTCGGTTTCAGCGCCGCTCAGGAGAAGCGGCTGGCCGAGATCTATCTGGCCCGTATTCAGTCGGAACTGGGTGATCCTTCCGCAGCTTCCGATCTGCTCAAAAATCAACTGAAGCAGTATCCGGCCGATAATAAAAAGGTTGCCGTACGCGATCTGTACGGGGTTGCCCTGTTGTCACACCGTACCGCTCATGTCGAGTATGCCTTGGGTGACCTGCAAAATGCCGCTGCCGGTTTCCAGCGCTCAACGCTCCTTTCGCTGCAGGGCGGAAATCCGGTCAGCGCCATGTTGAATCTGGTAAACTGGGGGCAGCTTCTGGTCTCCGATGAGAAATCAGCTGACAGCGCCGAATTTATTGCAGCCGAGGCGCGGGTCTCCCGACTGGCGGACGGCTCAAAAGCCGCTCTCCCGCCGCTCGTGCATGCCCGCTACCTCAATGACGCAGGCGCGCTTCTGGCCCGTCTGGCACCGGCCGGAGCCGATGACGGCAGCCGTCAGGCACTGCTGTTCAAGGCGCTTGAACTTTGGGACAAGGCACTGTTCATCCCTGCTGACAGCAGCAACAGCGACGTGCTTCATCAGCAGCGGCGCCTGCGGGCCGCTGCCCAGCTTAACCGTGGAGCTGTTCTTGCTTCGCTCGGCCTGACCGATGGCGCGGCTGCCGCCCGGACTGCCGCTCTGGATGAAGCCCGTGCTGCTGCCGCCTATTCACTTGAATGGCGCGCTCTCGCCTCACTTGGCCGCTTTGATGATGCGCTTGGACTGCTCGAACATCTGCCGCTGACTGAGTATGATCTGCAGTGGGGAGAACTGATGGAGCGTTTTGCACCGCACCTTGAGAAGTCCGCGGCCAACAGGCCGGAACAGGCGTTCGTTCTGCTGGAAAAATTGAGTGAACTGGAACGGATTCAACTGCTCAGCCGGGGCGCTCTCGGACTGGACGACCCGGCTACCATCGGGCAGTTCCGGGCAGCAGCCCCTCGTCTGGCAGAGCTCGACCGACTCCGTGATACCCTTTCAAAGGCGGCGGCTGCCGATAAAGAATATCTGCAGCTCAGGATTCAGCAGGAACAGGCTGCCATCGACGACCTTTTCGGGACTAATCTCGAACGTATTCCCTCCTTTTATATGCAGGGAGGAAATACGGCACTCCGCCTGGCGGCTGCATCGGTTGATCTGAGCAGTTTGTCTCAGGCTGGTGAAGCTGCACAAAATCAGGCCGCTGCCTTCAAGGCCTCACAACAGCGCTTCAGCACTCTTCATGTCGCATTCAATAATGAGTGCGCCGCCGGAAAAGGGGGAAAGCTCTGCCGCCTTGTTTCACCGCAACCGGTTGAATTGATCGATGTGCAGGAGGTCCTGCCGGGCAAGGCGCTGCTTCGCTTCACGCCGCTTGACGGCACGCGCTGGCTTCTCTTTACGATCGGCGGAAAAACAGGGATCGTTTCCGAGGTAGTTGATAAAAAGACGCTCGACGCCAGACTTTCAGTAATGCCGCCGGTGCTGGCCGCGTACGAAGACCCTGCCCGATTCAAGTCAGCTCCGGTAATCAGCTGGGGGTTAAGCGCCAGCCATCTGGTGCAGTCGGTGACCCAGCGCAAACCGTTCCGGCGTCAGATTCTCGATCCGTCCGGATGGTGGCATAACGTTGAACCGTTTTCGAAAATGGCGTCACCCCTGTTCAATGCCCCGCTGACCGGACGGCTCTCCGATGCCCATACCCTGGTGCTCCCAGCCAGGGCCGGTCTGCTCCCCGAAGTGCCGTCACTTCCCGGCGGCAGTGGCTTCTCCCTGCCGTTGTGGGAAGATGAGAAGGGTCAGCGGCAGCCGTTCTCCGCACTTTCGGCCGCAGAGAATCTGTCGCTGATCGTCGCACCGTATGCCGGATCCCGTCAGACGTACAGTCTGGGGCATCTGGCGGCACTTCACGGGGCGCCGTCACTGCTGCTGGCCGATAGCGCCCAAGGTGATCGAACAGTCGTTGATTCACGGCCGTTTGTCGAAGCATACGCCAGACAGTCGCTCGGTGATTCCCGCCGACAGCTTGCATCAAGCTGGCTTCTGATCGGCGATTGGGGGCCTGACGCGGTTGAGGCGGCCAAACTGGGAAATAGCCGTTTCACCGAATACGGCAAAGCGGGTGTACTGGCACACAACGCCGGGTCATTCCCGAAAGCGCTCTCCCTGTTTGAAAATGCGCTGGCTATCGTCGCAGAGAATCCATCGCTGGCAAAACAGCGCACCCCGCTGCACCGCTATGCCCGTGAAAGTGCGTATTCAGCCGGTTTTACCGATCGGGCCATAGTTCATGCCGATGCTCTGGTCAAGGGACTTGCCAAAGAAAAACCGTTTTCAGCAGAACATGCCGATGCCCTGCTGCGCCTGGGTCTTCTGCAGGGGAATGCCGAACGCTTCTCCGATGCAGCCGTTTCACTGAAGGAGGGGGTCGGCATCTTTGCCGATCTCGGCATGGCAAAAGAGCAGGCGGCGGCGCTGGCAGACTTCGGCGTCGTGATGGAAAACTCGGTCAATTTCAGCGCCGCCCGGACGTTTTTCGAGGAATCGGCCGGTCTGCGTCGTACCTTGAAAGACGATATTTCGCTGGCTGACCAGTATCGTAATCTCGGTCGCATCTATGACCTGCGGCTCAACCAGTATGCCGTTGCCGAACAGTTTTATGCCCAGGCGGGAGAAATTTATGCCAGGGGTGGCAATGCAGCGCTTGAGGCCGAAACCCTCCTCGAACGGGGGCGCTGTCAGCGTCTGCTCGGCAACTTTCCGGCCGCCGACAAGCTCTACACCGACGCCTTGACAAAAGTCGGCACGAAGGATCTGCGCACGAAAATGCGGATCGTACTGGAACAGGCCAATAATGCCTGGTTTCAGGGTCGTTATCAGGAAGCATTTGACCTGCGCGAACAGGTTGAAAAGAGCGCCTTGGCAGAAAAATGGCCGCTCGAGCAGGTCATGGCCAAGAATACCGGCGGCCTGATCTGGTGGACACTGGGGGACAACAAACGAGCATTGCTTGAGTTGCGGAGTGCCTTGGAACGTGCCGAAAAGCTGGCGGTGCGGCGTGATGAAGTTGCGACAACGCTCAACAATATCGGCCTGGTTCAACGCGAGTCGGGGGAATATCACAAAGCGCTGGAGACGCTGGAAAAAGCGCTTGCGATCGATCGCAAACTCGGCTCCCGCTGGGCGATGGCGTATGATCTGCGCAATCTAGGCCAGACCCGCCTGAAAATGGGAGATGCGCCCGCCGCCCTGCAGCATTTTTCCGAGGCCGCGATCATGGCTTCTGAAATTGGTGACAAGGTTAACCTTGCCAAAATCCATCTCGCTCGCGGCGATGCTGAATCCGAATTGAAACAGCTGCCCGCCGCCGAAGCGAGCTACCGGAACGCACTTGAAATTGCCGACGCGCTGCTGCTCCGTGAAGTGCGCTGGCGGGCGCTGTTCGGGTTGGCACGGCTGCAGAAAAATGCCGGAAATACCGTGAAGGCGGTTACATCGTATCAACAGTCACTGGAAACGGTTGAAGGACTCCGCGCCGAGATCAAGCTGGACCAGCTCAAAGACGGGTTCCTTGCCGACAAGATGGATGTCTACTCCGGTCTGGTGGGTCTGCTGGTTGATCTGCAGCGGAGTGACGAAGCATTTGCCGTGGCGGAACGTTCGCGCTCCCGCAACCTGATAGATATTCTTGGTCGTCAGCGGTTGTCGCTCTCGGGCTCAGCGGATCAGGAGTTGTATGACCGCCAGAACCGTCTGAAAGAACAACTGCTTGAACAGGAAAATCTGTCGGTTCAGGCGGTGAATCCGAAAGAGCGGGCGCGCTTCGCCAAGGCGCTTGAAAAACTTCAGGGTGACTATCAGGATCTCCTGATCGACATCGAGCGGAAACGCCCCGAGCTGCTCGCTCTGGTGAAGGTGAATCCGACTACGCTTGAAGATATCCGTAAACTCCTTGAGCCGGGGGTCGTTCTCCTGTCGTACTATCAGCTTCCGGACCGGCTGCTCTGCTGGAAGATCGATCGCGACCGGGCAGCACTGATTATCCGGAATATACCGGCCAGGGAACTCTCCGCTAAAATTTCATCCTACCGCCGGATGCTGCAAAATCTGGAGCCGCTTGAAAAACAGTCCCGTGAACTGTATGACCTGCTCGTTGCCCAACCGCTGGCTAACAGCGAACCGCTTCGCTCAGTCGGCATTATCCCGCATGGCAGTCTCCATTATCTGGCCTTTGCGACCTTGAATGACGGGCGCGATTACCTGATCGACCGGCAGAAGCTGTTTTATCTTCCGGCGGCTTCGGTGTTGAAATACACGCTGGCGAGGCGAAGTTCCGAGAAAAAACTTCACATTCTGGCTATCGGAAACCCCGATCTCGGCAATTCTTCTCTTGATCTCCCCTTCGCCGAGCGTGAGGCAGGGACCCTGCACTGGAATTATCCTGATGTGACGACCCTGACCCGCGAGCGCGCCACCGAGAGCTGGATTCGGGAGCATATCAGCGAATTCGGCGTCATTCACATCGCTTCACACGGGGAATTTGACCCGGTCAACCCGCTCTTTTCAGCAATCAGGCTGGTGAAGGACGGCAAAGCGGACGGCAAGCTTCAGGCAGATGAGATATTCGGCCTCGATATCAAGGCTGATCTGGTCGTGCTGAGCGCCTGTCAGACGGGGCTGGGGGATATACGGAGCGGGGATGATGTGGTCGGAATGAACCGGGCGTTTATTTTCGCCGGGACTCACTCGCTGATGTCGAGCCTCTGGCGGGTCAGCGATGTTTCAACCGCGATCATGATGAAACAGTTCTATCGCAATTATATGACCTCCGGAAAAGCCGAGAGTCTGACCCGAGCCATGCAGCATGTGAAAAACCGCTATCCGCACCCCGGTTATTGGGGGGCATTCGTCCTGACCGGGGATTATCTGTAGCGGAAAATGGACCTGCTCATACAAACAACACTTTCCCCCCTCCCGACCTCCCCCCGCTGGGGGAAGGAGTAAGCTCCCTCACCCAGCGGGTGAGGGTTGGGGAGGGGGGAAGCTTGAAATGCCGAAGTAGTAATAAAAACGAAGTACAAACATACACAAAGGAGGTACACAATGAGAATTACACGTAGTATGGTCGCAGTGTTATCCCTGTTGCTGGTCGCCATTACGGCAATGGCCGCAGAAAAACGCTGGGTGTCCAGTGAGGGGACAACGCTCAAGGCCGAGGCGTCGGCTGCGTCCGAGAACGTGGCCGATGTGAACGTCGGCACAGAGGTTACCGTGGTGGAGTCGGGCGGGCGTTGGCTGAAAGTCAGGACAGCTGCCGGTAAAGAGGGATGGGTGTATGCCGGACGCGTTTCCGAGACGCAGCCGTCTGCGGAAGTTACCGGTGACGATAGCGGACTTTTCGGCGCTAGCCTGCAGAAGAGCCAGATAAATACGGCCAAGGCTGATAGTGCCCGCAGTATCCGCGGCCTTTCGCCGGGGACGGCCCAGTATGCAAAAGATCGGGGCACCCCGGAAGTGTATAAAAAATCACTCGATGTCGTGCTGGCGCGCAAAGTCAGCGCCAGGGAGCTGAAAGCATTTCTGAAAGAAGGAAAAATAGGCGAATATGCTCAGGTTAACGGGGGTGCAAAATGAGATTCCTGTTATGTGCATTGGCAGCCCTGATACTGGCTTCTTCATCAGCTACAGCCGGTTTTTTTGACGAAGTACAGAAATTCACCAGGCCGGATTCGAAAGAGGGGAAGATATTGTCGGGGGCAACCCAGATGATATCAGGCTCGAAGGAAATAGACTATAAGACCGAACGGACTATTGGTGAAAGTCTGGCCCTCGAAGGGTTGCAGCGCTTCGGCAATCCGGTGAAAAACGAAGCGCTGCAGCGGTATGTCAATCTGGTAGGAAACGCGGTTGCCAGCAACAGCAAGCGTGCGACTATCCCGTATCAGTTCGCGGTTCTGGACAGCCCGGTGCAGAATGCCTTTGCCGTCCCGGGAGGGGTCATATTCATCAGTCGCGCCCTTGTCTCCATTTTGGACGATGAGTCTGAACTGGCGGCCGTGCTTGCCCACGAAGTCGGGCACGTAGCGGCAAAGCACGCATTGAAGAGCACTCAGCGCGCCCAGCTCCTTCAGGGTGTCGGGACGATCACCGCAGCGAGCGTCGGCGGCGACAAGGGGAAAAAATTCGCCGCGGCCATTGGTGACATGCAGACCGTTCTGTTTGACAAGGGGCTTGATAAAGAGATGGAGTTCGAAGCCGATCAGGC
>JANNLB010000034.1:0-29599 GCA_031396605.1 Geobacter sp.
CCCAGCGACGACTATAAACGAGGGATGGTGCGAAGTACTCAGGGGGTGGCCGAGATCAATCGGAATAGGTGGCCGACTTCAATCATATTGGGTGGCCGACTTCAATCGGAATCAGTGGCCGACTTGGTGCGGAATCCGCAAACCAATTGGATTCACCTGACAAAGTATTCTCTTCGATTGTCAATATTGCTACTAAAGAACTTACTGAATTTAGAACAGCTATAATGCAATATGGCAAGAATACAGAAGCCAAACTACATATACAGAAGCATTTAAGCGAATTTTACACTTAATTCCTCAAGAGAAGAAACGACTAGCGTGGGGTCTGGCTTTGAAGATTGCATGTTGAGTTTTATGGTTAGGATAGGAAACATGACAAAACGCTTTCACTGGGAGTTTGAAGTGATGGACTAAAAGCCCCCTCCTTCCTTTCAAGGAGGGGGTTGGGGGTGGTTGCTTTTAATCAATCTGTAAGGATATTTCTTAATGCTCTACAACCGACCGGTATTAAAATCCCGCCGAAAAGAGTTGCGAAACAATTCCACACCGGCTGAAATCAAGCTCTGGAGTATGTTGCAGCATAGCAATATTGGCGGCTATAAATTCCGGCGGCAACACAGTGTTGGGGCATACATTTTGGATTTTTACTGTCCATCTGAAAGGTTGGCAATTGAACTGGACGGTGATTCACATTTTACTGATGATGCGATTGAGTATGACTGTGTAAGAACTACCTATCTGAACGCATTGAATATCAAGGTGCTCAGGTTTCTGAATACTGACGTTTACAATAATTTGAATATTGTCTGTGAGCGGATTTTGGAGGAGCTTACAGGCGAAAACCTTACCACCCCCCAACCCCCTCCTTAAATACAGGAGGGGGGGCTAAAAGCAGTCAGGTAGGTCGACCAGCATTTTGTGAGAAGGAAGGAATCTTTGGTTCCGAACCACATTAATGCAGCTTTTTCAAACCATAAATTATGTTATAGTGCCCCCATGAAACCTAAAGAGAAGTACTCGCACTGTACTCTTCCAACTCAGGCCCCACTCATGCTCTCGCCCACCAACACCAGCCGTTGGTTAGGGCTGTACTCTCTGCCGGAAGCCATGAACAATGATCCTTCGCTATTTCATCGCATGGTTCGGCATGATGGTTCTCATCAAAGGCGCCTTTCTCAATTCAGCCAGATTTTCGAGACAAGATGATGGTATAATTAATCATCACACTGAGGAAGGACAATGATCATGTCTACAAATACCGTCAGACTACACCGTGTTATCCGCGCAACGACCGAAAGAGTCTATCGGGCGTTTCTCGATCCCGATGCGATGGCCAAATGGCTTCCACCTCACGGATTCACCGGCAAGGTTCACCATATTGACGCCAAAGTTGGCGGCACCTACAAGATGTCATTCACTAACTTCTCGACAGGTCAAATTATCGCTTTTGGAGGAAAGTATCTTGAATTGGTTCCGAATGAGCGCATTCGCAACACCGACGTGTTCGACGACCCCAACTTGCCCGGCGAAATGCAGACAACTGTCTCCATATGGGAGGTGTCTTGCGGAACCGAACTGGACATAGTGCAAGAAGGAATCCCTGAAGCCATCCCTCTGGAGGGGTGCTACCTCGGCTGGCAGGAATCGCTCACACTGCTTGCACAGCTGGTCGAGGCTGAGATTCCCGGGTGATGTCTCACCGGGGTCATTCAGGGACAAACAGGGAGGATACAGAGTATGTCTAAACTCGTGCGGCTCACGTCTTTCTGCGCAGGCGCACGTGACCCCATGCCTGATCCCCCGGCCCCCAAGACAAAAACCTCCGACACCTATCTTGCCATCTACGCGGCTGTCAGACGTATCCCCGAGGGGAGCGTGGCAACCTACGGCCGGATTGCCGGCCTGGCGGGGCTGCCGGGCCGGGCGCGCCTCGTGGGGTACGCCCTGAGCGCCCTTGCGGTCAGGTCAACCATCCCCTGGCACCGGGTCGTCAATGTCCTGGGGCGCATCAGTCCCCGCTCCTGCGGCAGCGACGCGGACATGGAGCAACGGCTGCGTCTCGAACACGAGGGGGTAAGCTTTGATGCCGGCGGCCGTATACCCCTTGAGCGGTTCCTATGGCGGCCATAGGCTGATGCAGTTTCAGGCCGACCTGCTGGGTTGCCCGGTCGTACGGCCAAAGGTGCGGGAGACGACGGCGCTGGGAGCGGCCTACCTGGCCGGACTGGCAATCGGCTACTGGCGGGATCGAGCGGAAATCGGGCAGCTCTGGCAGGCGGAACAGACCTTTACCCCGGCAATGGAGCATGGGAAGGCGGCCGAGCTGCGACGCTGCTGGAGCAGGGCGCTGGAGCGGTCAAAGGGGTGGGCAGAGCCATGAAGCGACAGGAACTGTTGCCCAGGCTTGATCATGTTTGACAAGGAGAATACATGCTGAAAAACAGCGTAACCGGGAAAGATGCAAGGAGAACAGCGGTAACGAGCGTAAGAGTTGGTGAAGAAGAGTTCCGCACACTTCCTTTTGTCGACAAGCGTAACTATATTGACGGGGTACTCCCCAAGGAGAAAATGGCCCTGATACTGGGTGATCCGGACGGCAAGAAACTGGCTCGGGCCATGCAGCCTCATGAGTTGTATTGGCTTTTCAAGGAAAACGGCGGTCCTGGCGCCATGGAATTGCTGGGGCTGGCAAGTCCGGAGCAGTGCGTTTTCATCCTGGATATGGAACTCTGGAGAGGCTGGTCGTTTTCGGAAGATAAGGGAGTCGAATATCTGGGGTATATTCTGCAAGGGAATGAGGAGCATTTCCTGGAATTACTTCCGCATCTGGATTTCAATCTCCTCTCCCTTTTTCTGGGGAGAGAGCTTGTTGTCTCGGGGGGCATTGGCGATATCAATACCGATGAAGAACGCCAGACCGATTGGGACCACACCTTTGACGATGTGTTCCTGATAAAATTCAAGAACCCCAAACATGCCGAGACAATCGGCTTCTTCCTGGAACTGGTCTGTCGCCTGGATAATCCACTGTATGCAGCGCTCATGGAAAGTGTGAGCGGCGAAGTTGATATTGAATCTGAGGAGGAATGCTATCATATAAAATCGGGACGCCTTGCCGATCTCGGCTTTCCTCCTCATGACGAGGCGCTTGAGATCTATTCCCGCATCAACCCGGCCACGTTTACACCCGGTCGCAACAAAGAGCTCTTACAGGCGGTTGAATCAACCACTCTCCCCAAAACGTTTTTGACCGGCAGGACGTTCCTGGAGAGGGTTATTCTCCGGGCGGACTCGGAACTGTTTCGCATGGAGCTGAATTATCTGATTAATACCGCACTGGTGGCCGATGAAGCTCATCTTGCCGACATGGAACAGATGAGATCGGTAGTGGAGCGGGTTTACGGTTATTTGAACATTGCCCTGGAGTACCTGAGCGAAGGGGATGAAACAAAGGGAGTAGAAATCATTACCGGCGAATATCTGAAAAGATTGTTCCAGTTGGGGTTCAGTCTGGTACTCGACCTGAAGTACAGGGCAGATAAACTTGGTGAGCCGGATTATGCCACCGGCAAAGCCCTGTCAGGATTGAAAACCGCCAGACCCCGCTACTATCGTGGGCTTGACTCTGACGGTGTTGATGGCTACCGGGAATTCCGGGAGATGCAGGATGTGACCACGATGTCGGATTTTCTGAAAAGGGTGGAAGGTTGAGTGGTCACATCGACCCCTCGCTCTTCTCAAAAACTCAATCCAACCGGAGGTAAAAAACCATGTCAGAGAACAAACATGCAGATTCCAAAGCATTATTGAGACCTTTTTCCCTGCGTGACCTGTCGCTGAAAAACAGGGTCATCATGTCCCCGTTGACGCGATCAAGAGCCGGCGAGGAACGCCTGGCAAATGCATTGATGGCCGAGTACTACTCACAGCGGGCCTCCGCCGGAATAATCATCACCGAAGCGACGGTAATTTCGAAACAGGCGATTGGCTGGTTGAACAGTCCGGGCATCTATTCCGATGAACAAGCCGAAGCCTGGAAACAGGTAGTCGCTGCGGTCCATTCAAAAGGGGCGCCAATCTTTCTCCAGCTTTGGCACTGCGGCAGGGCTTCCCACAGCAGCTTTCACAAGAATGAGGGACTTCCGGTCGCCCCTTCGGCCATCAAACTCGAAGGGGATGATATCCATACCCCCTTAGGCAAACAGACCCATGAAACACCACGCGCCCTGGCAACCGGGGAAATACCGTCCATCGTGGAGGATTATCGCCGGGCCGCCGAGCGGGCCAGGAGAGAGGGGTTCGACGGTGTGGAGATCCACGCGGCCAATGGCTATCTCATTGATCAGTTCCTCCAGTCCAGAACCAATCAGCGAACCGACCTCTATGGAGGAAGTGTGGAAAATCGCTTCCGGTTTCTGGAAGAGGTCGTACGGGCGGTTCTGACTGTCTGGCCGGCCAGCCGGGTCGGTGTGCATCTTTCACCGAATGGCAATTTCAACGACATGGGATCGCCCGATTTCCGCGAAACCTTTCTTTATGCGGCAACCCGTCTCAGCCAGTATGAACTTGGTTATCTCCATGTGGTGGACGGTCTCGCCTTCGGCTTTCACGAACTGGGATCTCCAATGACGCTTGCTGAATTCCGGACCGTCTTTACGGGCCCTCTGATCGGAAACTGCGGCTACACACAGGAGAGTGCGGAAGCTGCCATCCGTAACCAGCATGCCGACCTGATCTCCTTTGGACGGCCGTTCATCAGCAACCCCGACCTGGTGGAGCGGTTTGACCATGACTGGCCCTTGAATCCGTCGACAGACATGAGTACCTGGTATACTTTTGACGAGGTTGGTTACACGGACTTTTCCTCCTACGGAACGCACCCGGTAAAGAAAGAATGAGGAGTAACCGTATGGCTGTTACACTTGCGTTTGATGTTTATGGAACTCTGAATGATACACATCGACGATCCAGCTCTACCGCCGCATAGGCCGAATGGTTGTGGATCGATTCGAAATTCTCCGCCTCGACCGAAAACCAGGTGATGTTGTCAAGCGCCGCCAAGCGGGAATGGGCCTCGCGCACCATGTCCTCGACGAAACGAGGGTTTTCATAGGCCTGCTCGGTGACGAACTTTTCGTCGGCACGCTTGAGCAGAGAATAGAGCGGGCTGGAGCCGCACTGCTCGATCAATTCCACCAGGTCCTCGATCCAGATGAAGTCACGGTAGCGAACCTTCACGGTCATGATGCTGCGCTGGTTGTGGGCCCCGAAACGGGAAAGCTCCTTGCTGCAGGGACAGAGCGACGTCAGCGGCACCTTGATGCCAAGTACGAAATCGAGAGAATCAGTCATGGAAGCGCTGAATTCACAGGTGTATTCCATCAGGCTCTTGGCACCGGAAACCGGCGCGGCCTTGTCGATAAAATAGGGGAACTGTATCTCCAGATGAGCGCTCTTCGAGCCGAGTTTTGATTTCATCTCTTCAAGGATCGTCTCAAGCTTGTCCAGGGCGATCTGCTCGCGGTACTTGTTAAGAATCTCCACAAAGCGGCTCATGTGGGTACCCTTGAAGTGATGGGGCAGATCTACGTACATATTGATCCGGGCCACGGTGTGCTGCAGGGTGCAGTTCTTGTCCATCACCACGATCGGATAGGTGATATCCTTGACTCCGACTTTGGATATCGGAATACGGCGGGTATCCGGGCGTTTCTGCATGTCCGGCATTGGGGCTGAACCGGGAGATGTTGAAATTTTTTTCATGATTGTTTTTCCGCGTTCAGACTTATTTCCAGCACTCTGCCGATCTCGTTCCAGATGCCGTCACGCCCCTCTTTTGAGAGGGCCGAAAAGGAGAGCATCATTCCTTTGTCACGTTTGATGGCAGCGGCTATTATCGACTTCTGTCTGGCCTGTTCGTTTTTTGACAGCTTGTCGCACTTGGTCACCACGAAAATCGGCGGGATATTGTACAGCTCCAGCCAGCGCAGCATCTGCAGGTCACCATCGGACGGCTCCCGGCGGATGTCGAGGATCAGCACGACCGCCTTGAGCGACTCACGAATGGAGAGGTACGACTCGATCATCGGGCCCCACTGTTTGCGGAGCGCGGGTGGCGCCTTGGCGTAGCCGTAGCCGGGGAGATCCACCAGAGTCAGGATGTTGTTGATGTCAAAAAAATTGATCAGCTGTGTCCGGCCCGGGGTTGAGCTGGTTCGGACCAGCCCCTTGCGCCCTGACAGCACATTGATCAGCGAAGATTTGCCGACGTTGGAAGGCCCCACGAAGGCCACCTCCGGCAGCCCCGGTGGCGGGTAGTCTTTCGGTTTTGCGGCACTCTTTATGAAATCAGCATGAATTACGATCATTGAAGCGTTCTCCTTGAAGCGGCTATTATAGTGTTCGGGACCGGTCAGATTCAAGCGCTTAATTCTGATGCGGCATTTTTCGTTTATTATCAAATAGCACGTGGCGTTCATCGCGAATATATGGTATATGAAGAACGCTGTTATTATCTTGTGGCTTGCTACTTTCTCTTACCTGTTCGAAACGGGTTCTCATGATAGCATTTTCACTGGACATAACTCTGTTCGCCGTGAAACTGGCACTGGTATTCTTCGTTATCCTTACTCTGGCCGCTTATCTGGTATTCGCAGAGAGGAAAGTTCTGGCCTGGGTTCAGGACCGCAAAGGGCCAAACCGGGTCGGCCCCCTTGGCCTGCTGCAGCCTCTGGCGGATTTGATCAAGCTCCTCACCAAAGAAGACGTAGTACCGGGCGGCGCCGATCGCTGGTTATTCTATCTGGCTCCGGCCATGGCAGCCATCCCCGCCATTCTGATTTTTTCCGTAATCCCGTTCGGCGCTCCGGTGACGATATTCGGCCGACCGCTGCCGCTGGTGGTTGCCGATCTGAATGTCGGCCTGCTCTTCTTTCTGGCACTTTCATCGATTGCTGTCTATGGCGTGGCTATCGGCGGCTGGGCCTCCAACTCCAAATATGCTCTGTTGGGCGGCATTCGCGGTCTGGCACAGCTGATTTCCTACGAACTGTCCATGGGTCTTTCCCTGGTTCCGATCGTCATGCTGTCACACTCCTTCAGTCTGACCGATATCGTTGCGGCGCAAGAGATCGTACCGTTTATTGTGTACCAGCCTCTCGCCTTTATCATTTTTCTGCTGAGTATTACGGCCGAGTGCAAGCGAATCCCGTTCGACCTTCCTGAGGCGGAGGGAGAACTGGTGGCCGGCTTCCACACTGAATACTCCGGAATGCGCTTCGGCTTGTTTTTTGTCGGCGAGTACATTAACATCATCGTACTGGGGGGATTGGCGACAACGTTTTTTCTGGGGGGGTGGCACGGCCCGCTTCTACCGCCGACCATCTGGTTCTCTCTGAAGACGTTGGGGGTGGCTTTCTTTTTTATCTGGATGCGCGGTACGCTGCCCCGACTGCGCTATGACCAGTTGATGCATCTGGGATGGAAAGTGCTGACGCCGCTGGCGTTGGTGAACATTCTGATCACCGGATGGTGGCTCGCGTTGAAGTAATACCAAATGGAATAATTTTTTACGGGCACTGCTGCCCGATCATGAACCTAAAGGGAGGAATCAAACATGGAAAGCGTGAATGCAAAGGACCGTCATGGCCACACCCCGCTGATCAGTGCTTCCAAAGAGGGGCTCAAGGATTTTATCCAGGACCTGCTGCATCGTGGCGCAGACATCACCGCCTGCAGCGACAAGGGCAAAACGGCGCTTCATTATGCAGCAGCCAACGGACACACCGAAATAGTCAGGATGCTGATTGAAAAAGGGTCCGACGTCGATACCCGTGATCGGGAAGGGCATACTCCTCTGATGCTGGCCGCAATTTACGGTTGTAACCAGACGGTGCTGGCGCTGCTTGACGGCGGCGCAAATCCGGCGATTAAAACGCCGTCCGGCAATACGGCCAACCTGTACGCCGAGTACAACAGTCATCCGCTGGCGGCTGCGCTGTTGAAGAAAGCCGAACGGGCAAAAACAGGCAACGCCTGATCGAGCGAACATGATATAACCGATTAAATGAGACGCTCCATCGGAGCGTCTCGCCGTTTCCGGGATAAATGACGTATGCAGATAGTTTCCGACATTAAAGCCATATTGGGCGGTTTCCGCGTCACGCTTGCTCACATGCTGCGCAGACCGGTAACAATCCAGTATCCGGAGCAAAAGCGCATCCCCTACCCCCGCTTCCGGGCACGCATCATACTGACTCGCGATCCGGATGGCGGCGAGCGCTGCGTCGCCTGTTACCTCTGCTCTGCAGCCTGTCCGGTCGACTGTATCTCGATGCAGGCGGACGAACAGGAGGATGGCCGTCGCTTTGCCGCCTGGTTCCGGATCAACTTTTCGCGCTGTATCTTCTGCGGCCTCTGTGCAGAGGCCTGTCCGACCATGGCAATCCAGATGACGCCTGACTACGAAATATGCACGCGCGACATTATGGATCTGGTTTACGAAAAGGAGGATCTGCTGGTAGATGGCTGCGGCAAGGATGCCTCGTACAACTTCTACTCTCATGCGGGGATCGGTGTGACTCAGTCGCGCGGGACAGGCTTGGAAGAGGATAAGCCGGTGGATGTCAGGTCGCTGATGCCATGATCGAACAAACCATCTTCTACATACTGGCCGCCGTCACCCTGGTCGGCACGCTCCTGGCCATCACGGAAAAGCATCCGGTACATGCCATTTTGTACCTCGTCACCTCCCTGTTCAGCATGGCGACCATCTTTTATTTGCTGATGGCCCCGCTGGTGGCAGCCTTTGAGGTAATCATCTATGCCGGCGCAATCATGGTGCTGTTCCTGTTTGTAATCATGATGCTCGATCTGGGGCACCCGGAGAAAGGGCTGTCGCCCGGCTGGCTGGAATGGCTGCCGGCGGGGGCGCTGTCAGCCGTCAGCATAGTTTCGCTGGTTACAGTGATTGCCTTTCGTCACGCGACTGTGGCAGCATATCCTGCAGCCCTTCCGATCCGCGAGGTTGCACGTCGTCTCTTTCAGGAGCATGGTCTGGCGGTGGAGCTTGTGTCACTACAGCTACTGTTTGCCTTGGTGGGGGCGCTGTATTTGGGGAAACAGTCAAGGGGTGAGGGGAAATGATCGTTCCTCTCGAACATATCCTGATTCTGGCCGGTCTGCTGTTCTTCATCGGCATGGGGGGACTTCTGGCCTGGCGCGCCAACTTGATCATGATGCTGGTCAGCATCGAGGTCATGTTGAATGCAGTCATGCTGGTCTTTGTGGCCGGATCGGCCCGCTGGGGCAATCCTGACGGCCAGTTGTTCGCGGTCTTCATCATGGCGCTGACATCGGCCGAAGTCTCATTGGCGCTGGCGATGGTGGTGTATCTGCATCGACGCAAGCGGACTGTGGATACGGATATGTTCAGCGAGATGAAGGGGTGATATGAAACTCTACCTCGCCATGATACTTCTGCTGCCCCTCTGCGGCGGCCTGTTCAATGCCCTTCTCGGCCGCAGCCTGCCGCGCCGTATAGGTGAAGCGGTTGCCTGCGGTGTGATCTGGGGCGCCTTTGCCTGCTCGGTTCTTGCCTTTCTCAACTTCACAGCCCCGCTTAAAATCGAGTACGCCTCCTGGCTCACCGCCTTCGATTTCAAAGCCCCCATCGCCCTGTATCTGGATCAGCTTTCCCTGTCGCTGACGCTGATGATCACATTTGTCTGCGGACTGATTCATCTCTACTCGGTCGGTTACATGAAGGGTGACCCGTCGTACGCCCGCTACTTCGCCCTGCTGAATATTTTCGTCTTCGCCATGCTGACCCTGATATTGGCCGAAAACCTGCCGCTGCTCTACCTGGGGTGGGAAGGGGTCGGCTTCTGCTCCTACGCCCTGATCGGCTTCTGGTACACGGATGAGAAGAACGCCACCGCCGGGCGCAAGGCCTTTATCGTCACCCGCATCGGCGACACCGCCTTTGGTATCGCAATGGTCTGGATGTTCCAGCTCTTCAGCACCACTTCAATAACCGAACTGAACGGCATGGGCTTCCTGATGCCGAGCGGGGTGATCACAGTTTTGGGAATCCTGCTCCTGATCGGCGCGGCAGGAAAATCGGCCCAGCTGCCGCTGTCGGTCTGGCTGCCGGACGCCATGGCAGGCCCCACTCCGGTTTCAGCCCAGATTCACGCCGCTACGATGGTAACCGCCGGGGTCTACCTGCTGACGCGCATGTTTCCGCTGATCGGCTCTTCGACTTCCACACTGGCAGTCATCGCCCTTACCGGCGGCGCGACCGCCTTCTACGCCGCTACCTGTGCCTGTGTCCAGCGCGATCTGAAGCGCATCCTGGCCTTCTCCACGATCAGCCAGATCGGCTACATGGTGCTGGGGGTCGGAGCGGGCGCGCTGACCGCCAGTAGCTTCCACCTGCTGACGCATGCCTTTTTCAAGGCGCTGCTGTTCCTCGGCGCGGGTTGTGTCATCACCGCGCTGCACCACCAGCAGGATATATTCCGCATGGGCGGCTTGAAGAAACAACTGCCAGCCGTCTACTGGCCGTTTCTGGCCGGTGCGCTCTGTCTGGCCGGTTTCCCGGGGAGCGGAGGATTCTTCAGCAAGGATGCCATCCTGGCGGCTGTCTTTGAAAAGGGCGGTACGCTCTACGGTGTCCTGTTTGCCCTTGGGCTCGTGACCGCATTGCTGACCGCCTTTTATACGTTTCGCATGTTGTTCGTGGTGTTTCATGGGGCTTCGACTCCGCTCAGCCACCGGTCGGCGGACGAACAGGAGCGGTCGGTGATGGGAGAGAATCGGTTAGTGGCGGGAGAAAACCGGTCGGTGGACCCAAACTATGGGCCTAAAAGCGGAGTCGAACCGATCATGACCCTCACCCTCATCCCACTGGCTCTGATCGCACTGTTCAGTGGCGTTCTCAATCTGTCGGAGTATCTTGGCCGTCACGGTTTGCTGTCGTCGTTCCTCGGCGCGATACCCGGTTTTGCGGCAGCGCCGCATACGTCACCCTCCACCGAAATTGCCCTGCAGATTGTTGCCGCAACAGTCAGCCTGCTCGGACTGGGGCTGGCCCGGTCGCGCTACTCGGGCCAGCGTCGAGAAGAATCACTGATGCGGGAAGAGGAGGGGCTGCCTTTTACCGGATTCCTGCTGAACGGCTGGTATCTGGACAATCTTTACAGACTGCTCTTCATCCGGCCATTTGTCTCTGTGAGTCGCTTCTTATGGAAAAGGATTGACGGATTCGTCATTGACGGCACTCTGGACGGACTGGCGCGCTTCACGATGCGGTTGGGGGGAGTGCCCGCCGGGTGGAGTACCGGACGGGTGGCGACTTCGCTGATTGCTCTAGCGGGGGGAACTGCTGCCGTGCTGGGGTATGTGGTGTGGCTGTTGATTTGAACCTTACAAAGGCAGTTACTCACGCGACGGCGCAACGAACGCGACGAAATTCAAATACATAAAATACATGTTAATACGAACCAATTCGATGTATGGATTTGGTTTTTTGCGTTGCGTCGTCGCTTAAAAGCGCCTACTTTTGGTGCGTTCGTTGCGTGAAACCGCTTTTATTTTGAATGGCAATCAAACTGTTAATGCACGCATTTCAACTTTGCCTGACCGGCCTCTTCCTTGCGCGTCGGCAGCATGCGATTCTGTTCATCCACAAAAACCAGCTTCGGCTCATATTTAATCGCCTCGGCATTTTCCATGTTGACAAAACTGGCGATGATCACGAGGTCTCTCGGCGCCACCAGACGTGCTGCGGCGCCGTTCAGACAGATCACTCCCGACCCGCGTTCTCCTTCAATTGCATAGGTTTCCAGACGGCTGCCGTTGGTAACATTCCAGACTGCGACTTTTTCGTATGACACTATATCAGCCGCATCCATCAGGTCGCGATCGATGGTCACGCTCCCCTCGTAGTGCAGGTCGGCGCCGGTAACAGTGGCCCGGTGGATTTTGCTCTTCAACATGATTCTCTGCATGATTACTACTCCTCTCCAAGTACGGTATTGTCGATCAGTCTGGTTTGTCCTATTTTCACTGCCAGTGCCAGCAGGGTGCTGCCGTCGGCAACTTCCAGCTCATGTAACATCTCTCCATCGCGAAACTCAACGTAGTCGATGGTGGTTGCAGATTCCTGTTCAATAACGACACGCGTTTCCCTCAGCAGAACAGCGACTGATCGCTCTCCGGCTGCAAACAGCTCGCGTGCCCGGTTGATGGCGCGAAACAGGCAGAGTGCGCTCTGTCGTTCAGGCGGCGACAGATAGGCGTTGCGCGAACTCATCGCCAAACCATCCGTCTCGCGCACAATCGGCATCCCCACGATCTCGACCGGCATGTTCAGATCAGCGGACATGCGACGGATCACCGCCAGCTGCTGATAATCCTTGCAGCCGAAGAGCGCCGCATCAGGACGGACAATATTGAACAGTTTGACAACAACCGTTGCCACACCGTCAAAATGTCCCGGACGACTGCCGCCGCAGAGAGGCAGGGCGATATCCCGCACACTGACTCCGGTCTGGAACCCCTGCGGATACATCTCAGCCGCAGTCGGTATGAAGACAATGTCAACACCGCACGCTTCGGCAATCTGACAGTCACGCTCCAGGTCGTGCGGATACCGGTCCAGATCTTCATCTTTTCCGAACTGGATCGGGTTGACAAAAATCGAGAGTACCAGCACGTCTCCCCGTTTTCGCCCCTCCCGCAGCAAAGAGGCATGCCCCTCGTGCAGATACCCCATGGTGGGAACGAAAGCTATGCGCCTCCCCTCTCGTTCGGGGGCAATTGCAAGAGCCTGCATATGTACAATGCTGTTGATTATCTTCATATAGTTCCTATGGCTTCGACTCCGCTCAGCCAACGATCTATTTCCCGCTCAGCCAACGATCCATTTCCCGCTCAGCCAACGATTGTTCCCTGAGCGGAGCGGTGCAGTGAGCCTGTCGAACTGCCGAAGTGTCAGTTGAAAGAATGCTCTTCAGATGGAAACTCTCCGCTCCGGACCTCGGCAACATACTGTGTAACTGCAGCGGAGATGAGCGGCGACAGATCGGCATAGCGCTTGACGAACTTGGGCGAATATTTTTCACACAGCCCGAGAATGTCGTGGATCACCAGCACCTGGCCATCACAGGAGGGACCGGCCCCGATGCCGATGGTCGGGATGGTCAGTTCGGCGCTGATCTCGGCCGCGAGTGATGCAGGTATCCCCTCCAGCACTACGGCAAAAGCGCCGGCGTGCTGTACTGCAAAGGCATCATCCTTGATCCGCTCAGCCTGATCATTTCTCCCCTGAACTTTGTAACCACCCATCCGGTGGATCGATTGCGGAGTCAAACCGATGTGAGCCATGACCGGAATATCGATCGACGAAACCGCACGGATTACATGGGCCATGTTGCTCCCCCCTTCAACCTTGACCGCCTCGGCTCCCCCCTCCTTGATCATTCTGCCGCAATTGCGGCAAGCATCTTCGATGCCGGTCTGATAGGACATAAAGGGCATATCGGCCACTACTACGGCCTTGGGATCGGCCCGCTTTACCGCACGCACATGATAAAGCATCTCATCCATGGTAACCGGCAAGGTCGTGTCATGACCCGCAACAACAACTCCGGCAGAATCACCCACAAGAATGATATCCACTCCTCCGGTGTCGACAAGACGAGCGAAGGGAAAATCGTAGGCTGTCAGGACGGTAATACGCTGCCCGTTCTGTTTCATCTTCACTATGTCCGGTATCGTCATTTTCTTTCTCATGAAACTCCCTGCGCCAGTGTATGTTCCCGCAAAACTAAAAAACGCGCCGGAGGGCGCGTCGAGAACGGTCAGACAGGTAACAAACTGAAACCTGCCTGTGGGGGCCACCCCTTCCGTCCCGGTTCGCTTCCGAATCCGTGCGGTATGTTATAGTACGGTTGCTCACTGCCGACTTCAGATCAACTCCCGGATTGGGTAGCCGTCATGGCAGATGTACAAAATATCAGAGCCTGCGATTTAAATCCATATATTTATTTTCATGCTTTCAGCGGCTCAACTGATTCAGAGTGGGCCGGTCAGGCTTTTCATCTGCTCCAGTTCCTTGACAACTTCAGCACTCTGAGCTCTGCGCATCTCCATATTATCAAACATTTCAGCAACCATTACGCCGACCGATTCCACATTGCGCCGAATCAGCTTGCCATCATCAACCTGACGCGATGTGGAGTTAACCATTTCATGTATCATTTCCTTGATCGTTTCAATTGATCGGGCAATGCTCTTGGTGGCTTTGGCCTGATCAGTCGATCCCGCAAATATCTGCGCTGTCATGGAACTGATCTCTTCCATGGAGCGCGCCACCAGCTTGACGCTGACCACCTGCTCCTGGGTCGCCTGCTTGATCTGCTTGGTCATGTCGAGCGAGCAGTTTGAACTGTCGAAGATCGCTTTGAGAGATTCTCCCGTCGTGTGCCCCAATTCCACACCACGATGCACCAGATCCTTGCTGGCCCTGATATTGTTTGCGGCGGTTTTTGACTCACTCATGATTTCTTCGATAATGGAGGTTATTTCACCGGTTGAATGGCCGGTCTGGAGTGACAGATTACGGATTTCATCGGCCACTACGCCAAAGCTCTTGCCGTATTCACCCGCCTGGGCAGCAATGATGGAAGCATTAAGCGCCAGCAGATTGGTACGTTTGGTGATGTCGTTAATAACGCTGACAATATTCTCAATGCGAGTGCTGTTCTCCGCCAGGCGCTGTATCGCGTCAAATGAGAGGCCGACAGAGTGTTTAATTTCGTCGAGAGCGTTGATCGTTTCCGTGACCACAGCCCGACTTTCTTCGGCACGCTCTTTTACCTGATGCGAAACTTCGTGGGAAATAGCCGCATTCTGTTCAACATTACCGATTGTGCTGTGAATCTGTTCCATGGCTGACGCCGACTGATGAACAACCCCTGTCAGATGATCCAGATTCCGGGTAACCTGTTCTATGGCAACCGAAATCTGGTTGACAGCAGAACTGGTTTCGTCAATTGAGGCCATCACGCCTTCAGATGCTGATGCGATAATAGAGGTGCCGTCTGCAACAGAGTCGACCCCATCCCGCAGATTTACGACATTTCTGGAATATTGGTCGCGATTCGCCAGGAGGAATTTGAACGAGCTCTCCATCTCGGACGTGAGAGTGTCAATTGATGTCAAGAGATTGATTCTTGTGATCGCGGAAGCCACCTGATCTGCAAAAAGCATAATGGTATCGACATCCGAGTCATTAAGGCCGCGGTGGCTGTTTTTGTTGTCGATCCCGAAAATCCCGATAACATCGTTCTTTACAACGATCGGACAGAGTATGAAACTTTTTGAACGAAGAGGCGGCAGACTGTTGTGAGGAGGTTTTAAATGGTATTCTTCGGGGTAGCGCGAAATATCGTCAATCAGATACACTCTACGATCATTGAAGCACTTCGCAATGACACCGATGCTCGAATCTATCGGCATAACGACGTCAGATACGCCAAAGCCCTCCGTTCCGACAGCGGCAAAGAAGCGGAGTCGGTTCCCCTCTTCAGCCATTAAAATATTGACCCGCTCGTATCCGAGGACATCATGCAACCCCTCTGCACAGAGCCGAAGCACGTCATCAAGGTTGAGAGATTTCTGGATCTTGCTGCTGATCTGATGAAAATTCTTGATGTTCCTGTCCAGCACCTTGTAGCGATTTTCAAAGATCTCTTTCTGTTCGCCAACTTCCCTATGAAGAATATCAAGTTCCGCGGCACGTTCACGCAGTTCATCACCATTCTTGCCGATCATGTATCCAAGAACTGCGAGGACAATTGCGGTGCCGCCACCCATATAATTGTAAAGCGCAAAATGCTCGCCGTCTTTCACGATATCATGGAAAATCTGCTCAAAAAAACCAAGTTTGACGTCATAATAAAAGAGCAGCCTGATCGCGATCCAGCCAATCGGAGCAGCAACGCCGAGCAGAAATCCACCGACTGAAAACAGAATTGAATGCCTTTTCATTGTGCCTTCCTTGATCCTGCGTCCGATCTTCATGTATCCAAAGCACATTTTTCATCAATGGAATGGGCGATCTCTTCCATGACTTTTTCTGCATCGTCACTATTGTAGGCGATAATATTTTTCAGGTGCAGATATGAATCCGGATCCATCTTTTCGAAAGTAAGCCCGACACCATTTTCTGTCTTTCGGGTGACGATACCTTTGAGGTGTACGGCGATTTCGGGGATGACACCCGTAAGAACAATAGTAATAGCAACAGGTTCATCCTCGGCGAGCCGTTCGTCAGTCACCAGAGACATTCCGGCCATGCTCAGATTTTCTACCGCGCCCTGAAACGAGCGATCTCTGATCCCGATAGTTGCTCCGACATTAAATTGTACACGAGAAAATTTGCGAGTATTCATTGCCACTCCCTGCCACTACACGCTGCTGCTCACCCGATCAGGCTTTCCCGGCTGAACCGAGAACAGTTTCGTTCTTGTGCTTTACCAGCTTGACCAGTTCTTTGCGCGCCTCACCCAGATATTTACGCGGATCGAATTCCTTGGGATCCTTGGCAAAGTATTCACGAATCTTGGCAGTTACCGCCAGCCTGCCGTCGGAATCGATATTGATCTTGCAGACAGCGCTCGCTGCCGCCCTGCGCAACTGATCTTCAGGGATACCAACCGCCCCTTCAAGTTTGCCGCCATACTGGTTGATCAATTCAACGTACTCCTGAACCACCGATGATGCGCCATGAAGAACGATCGGAAAACCGGGAATGCGTTTTTCGCACTCTTCCAGAATATCGAACCGGAGCGGTGGAACCGGCTGTCCGGCTTTGAATTTATAGGCCCCGTGGCTGGTACCGATGGAGATCGCCAACGAATCAACGCCGGTCTTTTTCACAAACTCTTCAACCTCTTCCGGTTTCGTGTAAGTGGAATGTTCCGCCGAGACTTCATCCTCTATACCGGCCAGAACGCCTAACTCCGCCTCAACCGTGACATCAAACTGATGGGCATACTCGACAACCTTTTTGGCAAGCGCCATATTTTCTTCGAACGGGAGGTGCGAACCGTCAATCATGACTGATGAAAAGCCGCTATCGACGCAGGATTTGCACAACTCAAAGGTGTCGCCGTGATCAAGGTGCAGACAGATCGGGATGTTGGATCCGGCTTCACGCGCCATCTGCACCGCTCCCATCGCCATACAGCGGAGCATTGTCTCGTTTGCGTAACTGCGCGCACCCTTGGAAACCTGGATGATGACCGGTGAGTTGGTTTCAACGCAGGCGGTTATAATTGCCTGAAGCTGTTCGAGGTTGTTGAAATTGTAGGCGGGAATAGCATATTTACCGGCCATTGCCTTGCTGAACATCTCTTTTGTGTTGGATAATCCCAGGTCACTGTAATGAACTTTTGCCTTTTCCATTTCGTCCCCCCTCGGGTGCTTTATTATGTGGGAATCCACGCTACATTCAGCAGGTACGGCTGATACAAATACCATGCAACTATTGTATAATCAAGGTGTAAACACGAATAGATTCTATTGCAGGAAGCCGACGACGCCCCTATACTGGCAAGGCTGAGTATGGTAGCTCAGGTGCAAAGTCGGTATGATCCTTAAAATCGAGTTCATCGGCAAGAAAGGGAGGTTTTATGAAGCGTCTGGTGTTGTGTATGTTTGCTATAATCAGTATTTTGGGAGGCTGTGCCCACGTCATGAGCGGGGCGGGACTTGCTCTTGCTGACCGTTCGATCCCCTATGCCGATATCAAGAAGAATCCGGAAGCGCTGGCGGGAAAGAACATTCTGGTCGGCGGAATCATAGCCGGCAACCGCAGCAGTGGTGATGTCATGCAGATTGAAGTGTCACAGCTTGAGCTGTTTGCGAATGGTGTCCCGGACGAATCATCACACTCTGAAGGGCGTTTTCTGGCAGTAAGCGGAGAATTGCTCGATCCCCTCTTCTACCGTCCCGGCACATTAGTTACCATCATCGGAGAGATCAAAGGACAAAAGGTTCAAAAACTTGAGGGAGCTGACTATCGCTACCCTCTCATTTCTGCGAAAGAAATTCGCTTGTTTCGTGCATCTGATTTGTCATCAAGCCGCACGGCCAATCCCTATCAAAACCAGGTTGGCGACGAGAGGTCCAAGCTCCGTCCGCAAGGTGGATATTGAGGAGGAAACGCGCAAATATTAGTAATTATTGACTAAACACCACGGGTGTCGCATAGACCTGGCATCAGGGTTTATTTGAGGAGACCATTATGAAACTATCCTGCTGTTTCAGGGGCGCCTCTGTAAAAGCAGGCCTCGGGATCATCGGCGCAATTATACTCGCCGGGGTCCTGACCGTTTGGGCAGCCGATCGGCCGCGGGAACGGATCGTCTATGCCACGTTCCGCCCGGCAAACACGGAGATCTATCTTTTCGACACCCCCGGCAGCGTGCCGCGCCGGCTGACAAATGATCCCGCCCTGGACTACAATCCGGTCTTCTCTCCCGACGGGCGATGGGTCGTTTTCTGTTCGGAGCGGCGAGGCAACGCCGACCTCTATGCCCTGGAGTTGCGAAACCCCGCCCCGCCCCGGCTGCTCATGAACAGCGATGCGCTGGAGGACGCCCCGTCATTCTCGCCCGATGTCAAGCGACTCGCCTTCGTCAGCACCCGCGACGGCAACGCCGACATCTTCGTGATGCCCTTCCGGCCTGACGGGGCGGACGCCTCGGCAGAGGCGGTAAATCTAACCCGGCACAAGGGGGGAGATTTTCACCCCGCCTTCTCTCCCGATGGAAGACAGATTTCCTTTTCCAGCGATCGCGACGGCTACCGGGAGAGCGAAATCTACGTGATGCAGGCGGACGGCTCGAATGTCCGGAGAGTGACCCGATCTCCCGGCTGGGACGGTTCACCGGCCTGGTCGCTGGACGGGAAGTGGCTCTATTTCTATTCCCGGCGGGAGGCAGGTCCGGGCATCTACCGGATAAAGCCGGACGGCTCCGGACTGAGGCGGATCTTCGCCGGTGCCGCGCTCTCGCCGGCAGTGGCGCCCAATGGGCGCGTGGCATTCGTAGCCAAACAGAACGACGAGTGGCGGATCTTTTCCGTGGCCGGGGATGGTACGGACAAGCGCCTTGAAAGTGACGGGGAGCGGGACTGCTGGGCTCCGGCCTTCGATCCCAGGACCGGCCGTCTGATCTGTCACGGCAGCGGTGATGCCGGGCAGGCCCCGGAACTGAAGGAACCGGTGCCGGGTCCGTTCCTCATCGATAACCTGCTGAAGGTGCAGCTCCCCGACCGCGAGCTGGAGCTCTGGGCGCTCCGCGGCGCCTTCCTCTCCCTCGATCCGACCGGAAGAGAGCTGGTGTTCAGCGAGCACTTCGAAAGGCTCATCATCTCCCGGCTGGACGGCAGCGGACAACGGGTGCTGTTCGCACCGAGCGAGCCGGTCTGGCGGCCGCACTGGTCAACGGATGGGGAATGGGTCGTCTGCGCCGTGGGAGCGACCTTCGCCGGGCCTTCCGCCGTGGTGGATATCTGGAAGCTCCGTCCCGACGGCAGCCGGGCGGTGAACCTGACGGCCGGCTCCGCGGCGAACAACGGCTTTCCCTATTTCTCTCCGGACGGCCGGCGGATCGTCTTTCGCAGCGGCCGTGACGGCAACCACGAAATCTACCTGATGAACGCCGACGGGACCGGCGTGCAGCGCCTGACCGACAACGAAGCCACCGACACCATGCCCTCCTTCTCCCCCGACGGGAGAGAGGTTGCCTTCACCTCCAACCGGGGTGGGGATTACGAGATCTACACCCTGAAGATCGGCGCGGATGGAAAACCGGGCGAGTTGCGTCGCATTACCCACAGCCCCGGTTTCGACACCCATCCGGTCTATTCTCCCGACGGCAAATGGCTGGTGTTTAGCTCTTCGCGGGGCGGGCTGAACGATGAGGAGCCGCTCCTGACCATCTTCAACCCGCAGCCGTACGGGGAGCTCTATACCATTCGCCTGGCCGATGGAGTGGCGGTCCGGCTGACCCACAACAAATGGGAGGATGGTACCCCGACCTGGGTCGGGATGCCGCGCTAGTACCCAGTAACATTTAAATCAACTGGAATACTGGCATCAATGAGTCGGCTTGAAATGGACGGGAGAGTGGTTAAGCGAAACTGGCTATCAAGCTGCCAGTTTGAAAGGAATGATGTCTCGATCCAGCCGTTCCGCAAGTTGCTCTCCTGCAACTTCCAGGTCATATCGGGACTGGAGATTCAGCCAACTCTGTGGATCAGTTCCGAAGAAGCGTGCCAGTCGCAAAGCGGTATCGGCGGTGATAGACCGCTTACCGGAGCATATCTCATCAATACGTCGCTGAGGAACGCCGATGGATTTTGCCAGGCGATAGCGAGTGATGCCCAGTGGGTTGAGAAAATCCTCCAGAAGGACTTCGCCTGGGTGGATCGCTGGTATGTCTTTTTGAGTTTTCATGGAATGTTCCTTTTTAATGGTAGTCAACTATTTCAACCTCGGAAGCTTTGCCTTCATCCCAGCGGAAGCATATCCGCCACTGTTTGTTGATACGTATACTGAGTTGCCCTTCCCGGTTACCGGTCAGCCATTCAAGCTGGTTATTGGGTGGGACTCGAAGAAAAGACAATGTTGCTGCGGCATCAATCTGCATCAACTTGCGCCGGGCTACACGCTGAATGTCGTTCGGTAGCCGAGCGGAGAAGGTGCCGTTGAATATCTTTTCCGTCTCTTTGCAATTGAACGAAATAATCATGGAGATATACTACCGCGTGGCGGTACTAACGTCAAGCGGTAGTATTTTTATGACGACTTTTATTATGTAGATACTTTGTAGATACTGTAGTAAATTACTTTACAAAGCCATAGGCAAGAAGCAAAAAAACGATGGCCGGTAGACGGTCGAGGAAGCGAGTTGAATATGTTGGCAAAAGCCCATCAGTGGGGAAATAGTCTGGCGGTAAGAATTCCAAAGAATCTTGCTAAAGAGTGCGGAATTGCAGTTAACACTGAACTTGAAATCGTTCAAGAAAAGGGGAACATCATCTTGATGCCTGTTGTGAAGAAAAAATATTCTTTGAACCGTCTTCTTGCCCAGGTAACAGAAGAAAATAAATACTCCGAGGTTCAAACAGGTACCCCGGTTGGTAGGGAAATATGGTGAAACTATATGTTCCCGCTCGTGGTGATATTGTATGGCTAAATTTTGATCCGCAAAAAGGACATGAGCAGAAGGGCCATCGTCCTGCTTTGGTTCTGTCTCCAGTTGAGTATAATGAAAAAATCGGATTGATGTTATGTTGTCCAATGACCAACCAGGTCAAAGGATATCCTTTTGAAGTACTGGTTGACGGCAACCCTGAAAATGGCGCCATTTTAGTTGATCAGGTCAAAAGTATGGATTGGCGAGTGAGAGAAGCAAAAAGGAAGGGGGAAATCTCAAAAGAAACCTTGATAGAAGTGATTGAGAAGATCAAAACTATTCTGGAAGGTTAAACCGCCGTTAGAAAAACAACTGGTTATGAGGGGGAACCTGACCCCCAGCATCCTCCCTGGTAAAGGAGTTGGAACGTCATGGATAAAGAACTTTTGAACAGTTGCACCAGAGCATGCCGCACCCCACCATCACCGACGTTTGAATGGACTGCTCTGTTCAATAGATAAATAAAAAAGGCCACTTGTTAAGGTGGCCTTTCGCTTTTCCGGAGTTGCCGATTTCATGCCGCCAGCTTCAACGGTGTAATGTGCAACTCTGTTGTTCGTCTGGCAACTCTCAAATCATAATCAGATTGCAGGTTAAGCCACAATTCCGGCGATACTCCAAAATACACCCCCAGGCGCAAGGCGGTATCTGCCGTAATCGACCGCTTGCCGTTGACAATGGTGCTGATCCGTCCAGGTGGTACTCCGATCTCACGTGCAAGGCGGTTTATGCTGATACCCATTGGCTGTAAAAAATCCTCAAACAGAATTTCACCGGGGTGTATGGGGTCAAGGTAGGTTGTCATGGTTTTGTGTCCTTTCAGTGATAATCCACAATTTCAACATCGTAAGCATCGCCGTCAATCCATTTGAAGCAGATACGCCATTGGTCGTTAATCCTGATACTGAACTGACCTTCACGCTTGCCGCTCAATCCTTCAAGGCGGTTGCCAGGTGGCACACGTAAATCTTGTAGTGTTTGCGCTCTATGAAGGTAATACAACTTACGCCGTGCCGGTCGCTCAAATGATTTAAATCGTCTGACAAGCTGATCGTCAAAGAGAGCTTCTGTATATTTGTCGCGAAAAGTTTTTATCATCTGTGCATTATCCTATCTGTTGTATTCTATTACGTCAAGCGTAATGGTTATAACGCCGCCTGTTGCATTCCTTCCATACGCAGCAGTTCTGCCGCGATGATCTCATTTTACGCCTTGCATGGATTTCCGGACGAGCGGAATGGGAGGGCCGCCATACGAGAGGAACTGGTCATGAAAAACACTCCACGCCTTCCGTCCGCCGCGTGATGCCGTCCAATCCTCACGAAGCTTGCGGATCATCAGCTTCCCTAGGGTGTAGTTGAGATAAGCGGGATCGAATGTTCCCCGCGCCGCCTGTTGACGGGCGTTGCCGGGGTCCTGGCAGGCCGTATCGCGGAACATGCGCTCCGATTCCGCCAGTGTCATGGTCCCGGTGTGCAGGCCGATTGCGGATATGAACCGCACGTTCCGCAGCAAGGCGTTAAGAAGCTGGCCGATGTGTATTTCCGGGTCGCCATTGCCGAGCCCCGCTTCCCACATCATCTCCTCTGCATAATGCGCCCACCCCTCGGCGAAGGCGTAGCCGACAAAGAGCTGACCGAATTTAGATGCTGACCGGTTGGCGTGCAGGAACTGCAGAAAGTGCCCCGGCCAGACCTCGTGCGCCGAGACGAACAGCAGGCTCGCCGTACCGGGGATATACGCGTTGCGCTCCTCCACGGACCATGACGGGTCCGGCGGCGCAATGTAGTAGATGGCAGGGAGCCCCTTTTCATAGGGTCCGGGTATGTCGATGTAGGCGGCATTGAAACGCTTATACGGCGGCGACTCCGCAACGAGCGCTTCCTCGGTGCCGGGGATCGTCACGAGTTTCTTCTCGACGACGAAGGCCTTGAGCTCGCCCAGCTGACGGCGCGCCTCCTCCACTACGGCACCCCCTTCCGGTTTTTTTGCCTGTACCATTGCAACACACGCCGGAATGGTATTGCCGGGAGCATACGCAGCACATGCTGCGCGCAAGGCAGCGAGATTGCGCTCAAGGTCCTCTCGGCCCACCTTCTCCAGGGTCTCCAGCGGAACATCGACCCTCTCGGTCATCCGGAGCATTTCGCGGAACCGCTCGGCACCCAGGGCGAAATCTTCGGTCGCGGTTGCCCGTTTTGTTTCAAGCCACGCGACCATCCCCTTCATTGCCTGCGCGGCGGCTGCGTTCGCCGTACGGAATTCCTGTTGCAGCAGCGGATCGTTCACGGCTGCGAAGACCGCAGGCACCTCCCTTTCATAGTAAGCTGCCAGCCCGCCAAAGATGGTGAGGCCGATATTCAGGTAGTTGCGTGCCAGCGGCGGACGCAGGTTGTCGCGGATCTGACCGACTGCACCCGGAATTACCTTCGCGTAATCGATGTAGGCTCTCATCCGCTGCTCAAGTGGCGCATAAGGGCGAGTCAGGTAGACGTTCGGGTCAAGTGCCGCCTCATAAAAGTAAGGATTCCTGTACGGCCACCCCGCCGAACCGAGCCAGAACAGGTTGCGATCGACGACAGCCAGAAGATACTCCCGCTTAAAGCGCCGGCGGCCATCGAGGGTAGCCGGATCAAAGGAAAGCGCCTTGTCCCGCTCGGCTTGCAGCCGCGCCGTTTCGTGCTGCAGACCGGCGCGACTCCAGTCGGGGAGCTTTCCGTCATATTCGTGACGGCCCGCGCGAACAGCCTTATCCGGGTGAGCGGCAAAGTACGAGTTGATGAATGTCTCGACAAAGGCGTCCCATTGCCCGGATGCTGCCGGCTGGGATGCGGCATGGGATGCGGCCTCGCCATCCGCACTGGAAAAAAGCACCAAGGCTGCAAGGAGCAGGGTTATCTTCGCTACGGCGTTAAAGCGCTTCATCAGCATGCCCTCCCGTGAATAAGACAACTATACTTGCTTTGAAGTAACTATTCAGCACCGGTACTTAACGCCCCCTGTCCCCCTCTTAACTTAAGAGGGGGAACGCGGATAACAACCTCGGCGGCGACTCAATTTACAGTCACATCGAAGCGTCCCTCCCCTTAATTAAGGGGAGGACAGGTGGGGTTATGAAATTCGTGGCTGATCTTGCCTGAAAGTTGCGACTTGAACTCGCAATTACTGAACCGCGGCGATGGTGCCGTGACCCCCGGCGATTGTCGTCACCGCCAGATTGAACCGACTGAACGTCTGCTGCAGTGGGAGCGGGATAGCGGTGGCCGCGATCGTCGCCCCTGCCGGGCTCAAGAGGTCGCTCACGTACAGGAGTCCTTCCGCAGGAAGGAAGGGGACGACCATGTCCGCCGCGTGAGTCTGATCCGCCACCGAGTAAACAGCCACCGCCCCCCCCGACAACTGGAGGCCCCCGCCGGAAGGAACAGCCAGGACTCCCACCTGGCGGGGATTGTTCTGGAGAAGGTCGGGGAACACCGTGTGGGGCGAGGCGAGGATCGCCTCGAAGTGGGCACGGCTCGCCTCTCCAACCACTACTGTCGCCCCCTCGGCGGCGTAGGCCCGCACACCGCCGCCGTGATCGATGTGGAAGTGGCTGACGATCACGTAACGGATCGGCTTCCCGGCGAAACGTGTCTTGATTTGCGCGATCACGGCCTTGGAGCGCGATTCGTAGAGAGCCGGCTCAACTACGATGAGGTGGTCGTCCCTCTCCACGATCAGGCTGTTGTGCGAGCCGCCGGTGACGAAGAAGACCCCCGAGCCCGGCCGTGTCTCGGTAACGACCACCGAGAAGCCCTGGTCGGTGAAGCTCGGAATCCCGATGGCCTGCCGCCGCAGGAACCACTGGGCCATACGCTCGCCCCGCGCGGCGGAGGCCGCATCAGCGGGTACCCGGAGCTCCGCCGGGATGTTGAACAGGTCAACGGGAATAGCGACGTCGTTCCCGATCTCTGTGCGCACCTCATTCTGGACGGTGATCGTCCGGCCCAGTCCGGTCAGGCGCTGGGTCAGGTGAAACGGCGCCATGACTGCGCCCTGCTGCCGCCAGTCGGAGAAGAGAACCTCGTGGAGGGTGTCGCCGTAGTAAGGGTCATCCTCCAAGGTGTCTGCCTTGGCCGGCAGGAAGGTGTCCGGGGCGATGAAGAGCCGGATGGGGCGCGGCAGCTCCCGGGTCAGGGCGAGCACGTGGTACGTCTTCCCCTCGAACAGTTCATCCGGGCGGGCCTCGACCCCGCCAGGGTCCGCGAGGGCCGACCGGAGGAGGGCGAGGGGCGAGGTGAGCCGGTTGAATTTGAGGACCGTGGCAACCCGGACCGACGGCATGGCCGCGGGGGTCGGACCCGATCCGTCCGTCCCCGTTACAAGCCCCTGGTCCCGGTCGACCACTTCCGTGTAGACCTGGGTCACGACGAAGGGAAAGGTGATGTCACGCGACCAGTCGTAGCGGACCCGGTCGGCGGCCAGGTCGTGGTTGAGGGTGTACCGGAAGGTTGAAACCTGCAGGGGTTCGTCACCCGGCCGGAAAGTCTGTTCGGGCTCGAACCAGGTGCCCGAGGCGACGACCCGCTGGGTCCTCACAGCCTGCAGCGCTCCGGTCCCCCCCATTGCCTGGGCGGCTCTCTCCAGCACATTCGGTCCGCCGTTGCCGTTGCCGTTGCCACTGCAGGCAGCGATGGCCAGGACCGCGAATAACAGAAACAATCTCGTCACTTTCATTGGATTCTCCTTTTGTATAGGCGCCCCCCCGAACGGGGTGGGGTGAGTTCTCTTGATGGCTTGATTATACTGCTCAACAGGGTAGTTTGCAATGTGTCGATGCCGGAGAAAAAGCTCTCGACAATCTGGAAGCCTGCCGGACTCAGGACTCTTAAGTATGAATTTTAATTAAGGTGATTTTGCTGAAAATCAAGCACGAGGAAAAGGATAGCACGAGGGTGTGGCACAATACGCCATGAGGGTGTTTTTTGTTGGAAATTCAGCGGAGATTTCAGGGAGGGGTAACTTCGCAAGCCTTAGATCGCCAGCGTACAACCCCTAGCGGGCAACTGGAGCGATTCGAAATGAGCGCAGCCCCACTCAAGGATCGCGCTGCAGGAATATCCGGCAAGTTCCGGTAGCGGATTCAGACCGAGGAAACGGAACACGGCAAGAAGCAGCGCCGAATCGCTGCAGGACTCGTTACCAAGCAGGTGAGAAACAAGATGGTCACGCTTACTCAGTTTTGAGCCGTCCGGTCCGGCCACGAGCGGAAGGTGACAGTAATCCGGTTGAGGAAAACCGAGCAGCCGCTGCAGATATATCTGGCGGGGGGTAGAAGCGAGCAGATCATCTCCACGCACCACCTGATTCACACCGGCCAGATAATCATCGACGACAACCGCCAGCTGATAGGCAAACTCTCCGTCGCCCCGTTTCAGGATGAAATCTCCGGAGACGCCAGGCAGCGTCTGGCACACACACCCCTTTCGCAGGTCATCAAAGCAGATTTCCTCTTCCTGCACCCTGACCCGCCAGGAACGGATGGTCGAACCCTCCTTCACCCCACCAGTTACCTCACCCTTTATCCCCCCTCGGCAGATTCCTGAATACGGAATGCAATCGTCCTCGATATGAGGGGCGGAAGCGCTTCGGGTGATTTCCTTGCGGGAACATCCGCACGGATAGATCAGACCCGACTGCTGCAGTGTATCAAAAAAACGCCGGTACTCTTGCAGATTTCTGCTCTGACGTGCAACCTCGCCATCCCAGAACAGGCCGAACGACTCAAGTGTTCGCATGATGTCATCGGCCATTCCGGGTACCTGGCGCTGCGCATCCAGATCATCAAGGCGCAGCAGCCAGCGTCCGCCGGCCTGTTTCGCCATCAGATAGCTCCCGACTGCCGTTGCCAGGGAACCGGTATGCAGTGCGCCGGTCGGGGAAGGCGCAAACCGGCCGACAGCGTCAGATTCAGGATTTTTCCCCATGAAATTCCGGATTATCAGCTGCCGAACGAGCAGCAATAATCGGTGACAACCGACATCTTCACAAGAAATACGGAATTTGCCGGCACGCTAAACGACTCTCCGGCTGTCACTTTCTTCCACTCCCGCTCCCCCTTCAACTGCCACTTCAACTCTCCCGAGAGAATCTCCATGACTTCAGAGACACCGGTGGAAAATTCATATTCTCCCGGCTGCATGACGCCGAGTGTTTTTTTTGTGCCGTCAGCAAAAAGCACCGAACGGCTGGTAACCTGACCACCAAAATAGATGTTGGCCTTCTTGACGACAGTGACGTTTTTGAACTCTGACATTGTTTCCTCCCGAGAAATGTGGCGCTGTTTTTTTGAAGTTCCGGTACAGGATATAAAAAAACCCACCATTCAAACAGCGGGTTTTTCGTATTACAAGCGGCGTGACCGGCCGGTCAGTTGAAAGTGCCTCGAATCAGATCAGCTTTCCAGGCAACGGCCATCTGCCCTGAAGCAGGTGATACAACCAGCTCGGGAGTCACCGTCGGAAGCGCTATTTTGACGCGGCCGTTTTCAACCTCTGCAAATGCACGGGCTGATTTAGCCAGGCCATAGGCAGTGCCGACCAGAACGCCCGATGCAGCGCCATACGCAATAAAATTGAGATTGTCAAACGGTTTGCTCTTAAAAACCATGACAGCAGCCCCGACAAGTCCACCGATGGCAGCGCCGTAAAATGCATCGGCGAAAACCTCCCGGATCGTATCATCAGCGGCAAACGCCGAAGAAGTCGTGGTAAGGAGAGAAACCAGCGTCATTATCGCAACAAGTTTTCGTAACTGTTTCATGGCGTATCATCTCCATATCTTTATTTAATCTCTGCACGCTTTTATTAGCATGCAGCAGAGTACCCCGTCAAGCCGGTTTTTTATAACTATCCAATTTTATTGATGTTACTTTTTTTATGCTCTGCGGGTCAGGGAGAGCGCCAATGCCACTTCTTCATCTCGACTGGAAACTTCTCCATCGAGACGCGCCTGAAGAAGGCGTTCCTTGATGCGTCGGAACAGCGGCCCCGGCTCCAGGCCGAGTCCACGAAGATCATCTCCGTCCAGCAACGGCATAACAGTTCGAAGCCGGGTCAGATAAAGCGAAATGAGGCGTCTGACCTGTTCGCTGCCGGCCCGCGCCGCCATGTACAGCAGCATCTCCAGGGTGAAGCCGCTCAACCAGTTGCACAGCTGGCTGTTACGAACGACGGCTGCCTGTTTTATACGCCGCTTGATCGCATGGAGAGTGGTGAAAACCAGGCGCCGCTGACTGCAGAGCCGTGCAGCAAGACGACCGGGGATCGCCAGACGTCCGCAGACATCACGGAACTCATCTGACGTCAGTCCGTCGCACAACGCCATAACATATACCTGCCAGGGTTCGCAACGGTCCTCCAGATAAAGCAGCCGGAACCAGGCCATCACCTGTTCCGTTTCCCGCAGCACCATCTCCGTGGCCGGCGCCAGCCTGAGCGCGGGATGGATAAACGGAAGGAGCCCCAGTGAAGACATGCGGCCGATGGCCGCAGACGGCTCTTTTTCACTCATGATCTGTACCAGCTCACTCAGCAGGCGCTCCCCTCCCAGCTTGTCCAGGAGATGCATCCGCACCGCGCTCCGTATCAGGTTCTCGGTATGCGGAGCGATGTGAAAGCCGAGGCGCTGCTCGAAGCGGATGGCCCGGAACACGCGGGTCGGATCCTCGACAAACGATAGGTTGTGCAGCACCCTGACGACCCGCTCCTGAATGTCCTGCTGGCCGCCGAAATGATCGGTCAGCTGGCCGAAGCGGGCGCTGTTGATGCAGAGCGCCAGGGTGTTGACCGTAAAATCGCGCCGGTACAGGTCATGCCGGAGCGACGCTCGTTCAACTGTCGGCAGGGCACCGGGGGATTCGTAATATTCCAGGCGGGTGCTGGCTACGTCGATCTTGCGGCCATCGGGCAGAACCAGCACCGCCGTGCCGAATTTCCGGTGACTGCGCACCCTGCCGCCATGGCTTTCGGCAAAACGTTCCGCGAAGAAAACGCCATCTCCTTCCACGGTGACATCGATATCCAGGTTATCGATCCCCAGCAGCAGGTCGCGCACAAAACCGCCGACCGCATAGACCGCCAGCCCCAGCCCGTCACCGACCGCACCCAGCTTGTGCAAGGTCTCGCGGATTTCCGCCGAAAGCCGCTTGCCGAGCAGTCCCGCTACCGAACGGGTTCGGGTCGGGATTTCCAGAGATTCAAGGTCATAGAGTGCGCCGCTCTGTCCACGGCGGCCACCGTAGATATGGCGCATCAGATCGGTTCGTGTCACCGCTCCGGTCAGCT
>JANNLB010000042.1:0-26132 GCA_031396605.1 Geobacter sp.
TCTGGTGTGCCGTTGTGTTCGATAATTTGGATGTTCATTTGTAGATATCTCCTCTCGATCCGATTTTTAGGACGTAGATAATGAGTTCATTGTTTGCAATTTCGCAGATTGCACGCCAGCCACCCACACGCAACCGCCAGAGAGGAGAGCCTTGCAACGGTTTCCAGTCACCTTGATAGGTAGCCGGATTGGTGGCTATGATTTCCAATTCAGAGTCAACCCTCTCGGCAACGCCCTTTGGCATTTTCGCTTTTGTCTTGATGGCTTGCTTGCTGTATTTTATTGTAAACATAGCCAAATATTAACTGATGGTTTAATATTCGTCAACATCTCTTTAACAAAAAATATTTCTCGGTCGGGATTGCGGAATTCAACTAAGCCATCACTTGAAGGGAATGTGCGTACTTTTGTCGTATTCCGATCTGTTAGTGCTTTTCGTGTATTCGTGTCAATCGGCAAGGTATTCAATGTGGTTATGTATGCCGCCGGCACTATTACCGGCATTGCTGCGGTATCCCTACCGGAATTCGACTGGTCAGACGAGATGACTGCCGGCTTCCATTCCGGAAATCTTGTCACAATTGCGAAAAGACCGTTGATGTGCAAGACAATACGTAGGTTGAGAAACTGAAGACGAGCCAACGAAGATAGCTCCTTGATCTGGAATTGTAACGACATATTTTTCATCCTGTTTCATTGACAAGAACCCACTCAAGAGGCATATCTGTCGTAATATAATTGCCTAAACTCTGATAAGCACAAAAGACCTTTAAATTACAAGATAGGATTCGTCATGAACCAATCTCACACGTTCGAACAACTCGTAAACATCATGCGAAAGCTGCGGGCCCCTGGCGGTTGTCCGTGGGACGCTGAACAGACTCACGAAAGCCTTACCCGCTATCTGCTGGAGGAAACCTACGAAGTCATTGAAGCTATCGATGAAAAATCTCCGCAGCATCTTAAAGAAGAGCTGGGAGATTTGCTTCTTCAGCCGATTTTTCACGCTGCCATTGCCGAGGAGTCGGGGCATTTCACCATTGACGATGTCGTCAGCACGCTGTGTGATAAACTGATCCGCCGCCATCCCCATGTTTTCGGCGATCTTGAGATCAAGGACAGCACTGCGCAGATTGAAAACTGGGAGAAGATCAAAAAGCTGGAGAAGGGGGTCGAACGGCAATCCGCGCTTTCAGGCGTCCCTGACCACCTTCCGGCACTTCTGAAGGCTCATAAAATAAGTGAAAAGGCTTCGCGGGTCGGCTTTGACTGGGAACATGCCGATCAGGTTTTCGCAAAGGTTATGGAGGAACTGCATGAATTTGAAGAGGCATGGGCTGGGGGTGATCCGGCACGCATGGAAGACGAGCTGGGTGATTTGCTGTTTGCCATTGCAAATCTGGGAAGATTTTTATCACTCAATCCGGAAGAGGCCCTTCGTAAAACCATAGCCCGCTTTCAAAAGCGATTCAGTTACGTCGAAGCGGCGTTGCTCCGTCAGGGAGTGCCGATGCAAAATGCCTCTCTTGAAGAGATGGACGTGTTATGGGAAAAGGCAAAAAGCGCCGAACGTGATAGCAAATCTTAATTAGTTACAGGGATGTAACTGTTTTTACAGGGTTGTTGTTTTTATCCACAAAAATTGTGTATAACCTGTGGAGAACGATGTTGACGATATTCAAAAGTGATATTTTTGCAAGTGTTTTATCCGAAATGCCGTTTTTTTATACATCGTGATTTATCTGTGATTTCAATAAGTTATAACTGTATTCAGTAAAAATAGGGGGTTACGTTGTCAAGCGCTATTAGCAATAAATATACTTTTTTTAGCGATCCGGAGTCCTGTGCAAAACCATCTGATTTGTAACGACCAGCAACCCTTTAAATTCAACACTTTCCATCTTGAGCAGCGCCCTTTTTGTGCGCTCACCCCCCTACCCTTTTTTCAGTTTCCTGCGCAACAGCGATACGGCGTCAAGCGCTTCTTCGGAGCGCAAAAGTTTCACCGTCAGCAGATATAAGGCACTTCCACAGATAATGGCCCCGCCCAGTACAGAACCTTTCAACATCTTATGTCCGGTTTGTGACCAATCGATCAACGAACAGCTATACCAGACCAGAGCCGCCATCGGAATCGATGCCGCACTCGATTTCAATGCGGTCAGCATGATGCTGTTCCCGCCAAAAGAACCGATCTTGCGCCTGAGGAGCCAAAGCAGCATCAGCATGTTGCAGAACGCTGAAAGTGTCGTTGCGAGAGCCAGTCCGCCATGTTTGAGAGGTCCCATAAGCGCCAGGCTCAAGCAGAAGTTGATGATAAAGGCTATAAGGGCTGTATATACCGGGGTTTTTGTGTCCTTTAGTGCATAAAACACCGGCGCCAGCACACGCGTTAATGCCACAAACGAGAGTCCAGCGGAATAGTACAGCAGCGCCGATGCGGAATTGACGGCAGTTGCATAATCAAAGGCGCCCCCCATGAATATCAGACTGAAAATTGGTGTTGAACAGACCATCAGGCCCGCCATGGCGGGAATGGTAATAAAGAGCATCAAGCGCACTCCGAAAGAGAGAGTTTCCTTCAGACCGGCAATGTCTCCTTCTGCCGCCTGTCTGCTCATCGATGGCAGGACCGCCTGCGCAACCGACACCGTAAAAATACCCTGGGGAAATTCGAACAGTCGCTGTGCATAATAAAGATATGAAACGCTCCCCTGAGGCAGCAGGGAGGCCAGGATGGCGCTGACGGTTATATTCAGATAGTATACACCCACTCCGAAAACGGACGGCAGCATCAACAGGGCAACAGTGCGGAGTTCGGGAGAGCTGAAGTTAAAATTAGGCTTGAGCGGAAACCCTTTGCTCCAGAGAACCGGCAGCTGCATGATCAATTGGATACAGCCGCCGATCAGGACTCCGACCGCCAAAGCGGTGATTGGGGCCTCAAAGAAACCTCGCAGACAAAGCGCAGCCAGGATCATGGAAATATTCAGAAATACGGTCGATATGGCAGGTGTGAAGAAATGCCGCAGCGTATTGAGGATGCCCATGCAGAGGGCGACCAGACTGATGAAAAAAATGTAGGGAAACATCAGGCGATTAAGCAGAATAGCCAGTTCGAATTTTCCCGGTTCGGCCTTAAATCCGGGAAACATCACTCCGACAATAACAGGTGAAAAGAGAATTCCAGCCACCGTAATGCCAGCCATGACAATCGTGAGCAGGGTAAAACAGGTATTTGCGAGCTCGCGGGCCTTTTCGTCTCCCCGTTGAGTGAGCGTAGCGGAAAAAGTCGGCACAAAGGCAGCCGTCAGGGCACCTTCTGCGAAAAATCGACGCAGCATATTGGGAATCTGAAATGCCGCAAAAAACGCATCCGTTGCCAGGCCGGCGCCAAATAGACGCGACACCACCATATCTCGAACCATGCCCATGATACGTGACAGCATCGTGGCACTGCCAAGGATTCCGGCTGCCCGGGCTATATTCCGTTTTTCTGACATGACGCTGAATAGTTATCCTATGTGAGCTATGAGAAATTCACGTACTTTTCCTATATCAGCATCCATGATCTCGCACCTGGTAGGTTTTCCATATAAATCACTGACCGATTCCGGCACCGGCACCTTGAATCCAAGTGACTGTTCCACTGTCTCACTGAATTTTGCCGGGTGAGCCGTAGCAAGACAGACTCTGGCAGAATCGGGCGGCAACAGGTCGAGAGCTGCTTTTACACCAACAGCCGTATGAGGATCGAGCAGATAACCGGTATCCGCATAAAAATCACGGATTGTCTGCAGAGTGTCAGCCTGATTGACGGAAACAGAGCAAAAATCCTTACGCACCTGTGCTATCTCTTCTGAAGTACATAAAATACGGCCATGCTCCTTCAAATCAGCGAACGCTTCTTTAATCCGGACAGGATTTTCTGCAAACAGATGAAACAGGTATCGTTCGAAATTAGAAGCGATCTGAATATCCATTGAAGGCGAAACAGTTGTAACTACCTTCCCGAGAGAGTAATCGGATGCGTTGATGAAACGGGTCAGGATATTGTTTTCATTAGTGGCAAGTAAAAGTTTATCGACAGGAAGACCCATCCTCTTCGCAACATAACCGGCAAAAATATCACCAAAATTTCCGGTAGGCACCGAAAAATGAACCGGGGCATCTGTTTCATCGGTGACCTTCAGCCAGGCGTAAAAATAATATACCACCTGTGCCAGCACCCGTGCCCAATTGATTGAATTGACCGCGCCGAGAGCGTATTTTCCCTTGAACTCGAGATCTCCGAAGAGTTCTTTCACCATAACCTGACAATCATCAAACGTGCCGCGGACCGCAATATTATGAACGTTGGCATCGGTGACGGATGTCATCTGCAGCGCCTGAACCGCCGAGGTCTTGCCAAGCGGATGCAGGATGAAGATTGAAATCCCCTTTTTACCTCGAACACCGTGTATGGCGGCACTACCGGTATCACCCGAAGTGGCGCCGATGATGTTCAAAGATTGATTGCGCTCCGCAAGTATGTATTCGAACATGTTACCGAGGAACTGCAGCGCCACATCCTTGAAGGCCAAAGTCACGCCGTGAAACAGTTCGAGAATATAGACACCATTCTTCTTGACGAGTGGCGTGACTTCGGGATGGGTAAAAGTGGAGTATGAGCGTGAGATCAGGCTTTTAAGGTCGTCTGCGGGGATATCATCCACATAGCGGGAGATTACCTCAAAGGCCAGTTCCGGATAACTGAGTCTTCGCCAGGACTCCAGTTGCTCTCTGGAAATGGCTGGATAGGTCTCCGGCAGAAGCAGTCCTCCATCCGAGGCCAGTCCCATCATGACGGCATCTTTAAAGCGAATGGGGCTGATTCCGCCGCGGGTACTGATATAATGCATGATAAGAACCCCTTGTTCGTAAAATGTAACACTAACGATGGTAAATAACATACTCTCACGCAGAACACAAAACTTGTGTCCGGGGATGTTCAATGACTACGGGGATAAAGAATTGTCTTCCCATGACGTCAATTTCTTATTGATTAATTTGCTCCTACTCCTCCCACTCATCCCACCCCAACGGAGCACGGTTCAACGCTTCCCGATACTGTCGCCATTGCGGTAGGAATTTATCCATCAACCCCTTGAAGTGGTCATTATGGTGTTTCTCCAACAGATGCGTCATTTCATGCACGTGCAGTAAGAAAAACAGCCACTCTACATACAGCAAAGCGGCTATGAGTATTACCAGATATGGCAGTTAGATTCTATGGATATATTAGGGATGATTTAGCTTCTACGGGTATTTCTATAACGGATCATACTACTCGAAAAGACCAGCCGGGCCAACAAAAGTATTGACACAAAAGTCTTGGGCAAAAGTTACAATAACTGCCGATAGTCGCAGTGAAGCGCCTCTGCCAGCTTTTTTGCACGCTCCTTGCCGATACTCCGTTTGCTGTTTTCCATCTCGCTGATGTGATGCTGCGGAATGCCGGTCAATTCGGAAAGTTGTTTCTGGGTAAGGTTTTCCCGCGTTCGGTATGCTCTTAATGCAACTTGTGATTCCTTGCCGATATATTCCGGAAACACCTCCGAAACCGTATAGGTACGCTCTTCCTCCGACTCGACGGTTTCTGCATAACGCCTTACCAGTGAGGCGTTGTGACGGTGAACCTTTAGCCGCAATGTTATCATATCGTCAGTAGGGTGCATTTTCGTGTGTACCTGCATATGTAACCTCCACAAACCTGATCCTGCCCTTATCTTCCCGCCAGACAACCACAAATGTTGGTTGTCCCTTTTTGATATGGCAATGATGCTCACAGCCAGATAGTTTTGAATAGTTTGGCCAATCTCCCCGAACCGGACCAGTTGCCTGAATATCTCTCACAAGCTGAAACAGAAGTTCCCTGACACGTACGGGCAGTTTATCCTTCTGTTTGCGAGCCTTGTTGGTAAACTCTACCGTCCAGTTCATACTATCTGTTTATCCCTTTTTTGGGTATATTGTCAATTAAAAATGGGAAAAAGCGGGGAATGGTGAGTAACAGTCTGAGTTCCGAATTTTCGCAATCCAGGGTTTACCGGATCGGGCGACACCTTTCATCGTCACCCTCCCGAAACAGCCGGCATTACGGTTTCCCGGAGATCTCCCGGCGCCAGCATAAAAAACATCCGTAACATGCAATATTTATAAAACTCACGAAACAGCAGCTGAAAACTGCCGCCATGACTCCACCATGATTCCTTAAGGTTTACTGAATCCACGGGATACGGAATTATCGTTATATCTTTTGGGAGAGAATTACGAAACAATATTGAAGCACGTTTGAGATGATAACGGGAAGTAATCAGAAGCACCGAATGAACACCATTGTTCACTATTACGTCACGACCGAAGATTGAATTTTCAAGAGTATTACGGGATGACTTTTCAAGAATGACATTATCGACAGGAGGATCACCCGGTTTTGGCCGATACAGGTCGCCTTTCCTGACGGAAGGATCAACTCCGACTAAAAACAGGTATTTTGCCCGGGACTCGCGAAAAAGACGAACGCCCTCTTCTACACGTCCCTTGCCGCCTGTCAAAACGACAATTGCATCTGTTTTCTGCGCAGTCTGGCGATACGAAAAGGTCTTATAGGCAAAATCGATAAAAAGCACCGTTATAACCACCAGTCCGATGATGCACAATGTGAGGAATGCCTTGATTATATTCATGCCTTGTCCCATATTTTTCTTGCAACAACCGGATCAGTCTGCTATAAGCTTTTTTTCAGTAATCAACGGAGGACAACAATATGTCTAGAAAATGTGAAATTTGCGGAAAAGGCCCCAGCTTCGGAAATAACGTCAGCCATGCGAACAATAAAACCCGTACGGTCTGGTATCCGAATCTCCAGAAAATCAAGGCTGTCAAAAACAACGGCAGCATATCTACGGTAAAAGTCTGCACCCGCTGCATCCGTTCAGGATTCGTCACCAAGTCCCTCTAGGAAGTATCCGCATCAGCCGTATAAAGCAGCCGCAACCCTCACGGGATGCGGCTTTTTTTCGTTGCTGCCGGTTACAGAGCGGCAATCGCTTCTATCTCAAGCAGAGAACCGCGGGGTAATGCTTTTACCGCAACAGTTGATCTGGCCGGTTTATGGCTGGGGAAACGGGGGCCGTACACTGCGTTTACTGCTGCAAAATCGGCCATATCGACCAGATATATCGTTGTTTTTACCACATCATCAAATCGGATGTCTGCCGCGAGCAGCAAAGCCGAGAGATTGTTCATCACCTGTTCGGCCTGCAGGGTTATATCGCCCACCACCATCTCTCCCGTGGCAGGGTCAATCGGGATCAGGCCGGAACAAAACAACAGACCGCCGCATTTCACCGCCTGTGAATATGGTCCGATTGCCGCGGGGGCTTTATCAGTTGACAGAATTTCCAGTTTCATTTTCCTCTCCTTATTCCATTTCCAAATCAAAGCGCTATCTTCGTTGGCTCGTCTTCGGCTCCTCAACGTACTTATCTGCACGCCTTCGTCGCCTCAATCCTCTCCGCCTTGATTTCATCTTTGATTTGAAATCGGTATTTCAATCATCGCTTGATCCTTTCCACTTTTATGACACCCTTTATCTTCATAAGTGAATTCATAACCTTCTGCAGATGGCCCAAATCGGTTACATTTACCTCGAAAATGTTTTCACCTCGTTGATCTATGGTACTCTGAATCTGGGCGCTGGCAATATTTGCCTCGCAATTCGTGATCGCCAGGGTGATTGTCGCCAGAATTCCTTTTACGTCATGACACAGGACCCTTATTTTAACCGGCAGCACCGCGGTTTTAACCTTGTTCCAGGCAACATCAACACGTCGCTCAGGGTCACTTTCCAGAGCAAACTGGCAATCCGAGGTATGTACGGTCACACCTTTACCCCGCGTGATAAACCCGATGATTTCATCTCCCGGCACCGGATTACAGCATTTGCCGAAACGAACCAGCACATCGTCCAGCCCGCTGATTTCAACGGCACTGCTTGATTTACCCTTCAGCTTGTTGATAACCGCCTCAAGCCTTGATTCCTTATGCTCCGTACGTTCTTTCAGCTTCTCGCCGGGAAGGAGCTTTCCTACGATCTGGCCGCTGGATATCCTCCCGTAGCCGACCGCTGCCAATAGATCATCATCCGCTGCATAACCGAATTCGGCTGCGATCTTCTTGAACTCGCCGCTTTTTTGAATTTTTTGCAGATTTATTGAATATCGGCGAAAATCTTTTTCACAAATCTCACGCCCCAGCACAATACTGCGTTTACGTTCTTCAATTTTGATCCAGGCCCTGATTTTATTGCGTGCCCGGGAACTTTTTACAATTTTGAGCCAATCTTTACTGGGTGTATGGTGCGGCGAGGTTATAACCTCGACAATATCGCCGTTTTTCAGTTCGTATTTGAGCGGTACAAGTTTGCCGTTGACCTTTGCACCAACACAGCGATGACCGATATCGGTATGAACACTGTAAGCAAAATCAATCGGTGTGGATCCTTTGGGATACCCCTTCACATCTCCTTTGGGAGTAAATACATACACCTCTTCCGTAAACAGCTCAACTCTGACAGAATCCATAAATTCCTTGGAGTCCTGCAGATCCTGCTGCCATTCAAGAAGCTGCCGCAGCCAGGCAAAACGCTTGACCTCCTTCTCATCATACCCCTTCCCTTCCTTGTACTTCCAGTGAGCCGCAATCCCGGCATCGGCGACACTGTGCATTTCATGAGAACGAATCTGAACTTCCATCCGGTCACCATGTGGCCCTATGACAGTCGTATGCAGGGATTGATACATGTTTCCCTTGGGCATCGCGATGTAGTCCTTGAAGCGTCCCGGGATCGGCTTCCATGCCGAATGGATCACCCCCAGAACCTCATAACATTCACGAACATCCTCAACGAGTACCCTTACCGCAATCAGGTCATAAATTTCTTCGAACTCTACATTGCGCTTTTCCATCTTTCGATAGATCGAATAGAGATGTTTGCTTCGACCGGAAACTTCGCCCTTGATACCATAAAAAGCCAGTTTTTCAGATATGATAGCTTTCGCTTCTTCAACAAAGGCTTCACGCTCCTGTTTTTTCTGGGATATTTTTTTTACCAGATCAAAATATATTTCAGGATGTAAATAGCGGAACGAAAGATCTTCCAGTTCAACCTTTACCCATGAAATACCGAGTCGATTGGCAATGGGAGCATAAATATCCATCGTTTCACGGGCAATTCGCCGTTGCTTTCCTTCATCCTGAAACTCCAGGGTTCGCATATTGTGAAGACGGTCTGCAAGTTTGACCAGAATAACCCGGATATCGATGGCCATTGCCAGCAGCATTTTTCGAAAATTTTCAGCCTGACTCTCTTCCTTGGTTTTGAAGTTGATCTTGCTGATCTTTGTGACGCCATCGACCAGGGCGGCAACCTCGCTGCCGAACATTCTGGTCAGATCTTCCGATGTTGCAAGCGTGTCTTCAATCGTGTCATGCAGGAAGCCGGTCACAATACTGGGGACATCCAGTCTTAAATCAGCCAGAAGGCCTGCCACTTCCATTGGATGGATGATATACGGTTCGCCCGACAACCTCGTCTGCCCTTGATGCACCTTGGCACAGTACACGTACGCCTTGCGTATCAGATTATGATCAGCAGCCGGATTATACGCTGAAACCTTATCGAGAATGTCGTTGAGCCGGATCATACGCTATTCATCGCCTGTAAGAGATATAGTGGGAATGTACGAGGAGTAGATAAAAAAAAGGTGAAACCGGAATTAATTCCAGCTTCACCCGGGGTGGCAGGTTAAACGCGCTGTTTTTTTGAAACTTCGTAACTGATTTTGCCGGCAGCAATTTCACGAAGGGCACACACAACCTGGCGGTTGTTTTTACAATCTACCAACGGCTGCGCCCCCTTATAGAGCTGTTTTACCCGCTTTGACGCCAGTATTACGAGCTGGAATCTGTTTTCAACTTTTTCCAGACAATCTTCAACGGTTACTCGAGCCATATATTACCTCCTACCTGCAACTTTAGATGAACGTACTTTGTACCCTATTTTATCTCAAATATCAAATAATTTTCCGACTTTTTCCATCATTCTGAAGGTTTTGCGGCGCTGGGCAATTACTATTGCCGCCAATTCCCGGCATGCAACTTCAAAATCATCGTTAAAGATTATGTAGTCATACCAGCGTGATTCCCTGATCTCATCGGCCGCACGGGCAATACGGCGTTCAATAACCTCCTGGACATCAGACGAGCGGTGTTCGAGACGGCGGCGAAGCTCTTCCATACTGGGAGGCATGATAAACACATACACACCACCCTCGAACTGCTCCTTCAGTTTTAGAGCGCCCTGACAGTCGATATCCAGAACCAGGTCTACCCCGTTTTTTCGGGCATCTTCAAGTGTATGCAGGGCTGTACCATATTTGTTGCCATGAACTTCGGCCCACTCGGCAAAGTCGTCTTCTTCAACCATGCGCTCAAATATTTCATGGGTAACAAAATGGTACGCTTCCCCCTCAATCTCCCCTGGCCTGGGTGCGCGGGTGGTATAACTGACGGACTCCTTCATATCGGGAAATGCTTTAAACAATTCCCGGCAGAGGGATGTTTTGCCGGCCCCGGACGGGGCCGAAAGAATAAGAATCAAGCCTTCACGTTTCATGGATCAGCCTCGCACATGAAATTTAATGATTACTACCTTGTTTTACCGCCATGATTACTCCACATTTTGAACCTGCTCCCGCATTTTCTCCATTTCCGCCTTGATCTGAATGACCAGGGTCGTAATGCCGGCATCATTTGATTTGGAACCGATAGTGTTGACTTCCCGATTCATCTCCTGCATCAGGAAATCAAGTTTGCGACCTACCGGCTCGGAACTGCGGAGCGCTTCGTCAAACTGGTTGAAATGGCTCTCAAGTCGAACAAGCTCTTCCGTTATATCGCAGCGATCCGCCAACAGCGCCACTTCCTGCGCCAGCCTGCTTTCATCCATCTCGGCTCCCTCAAGCAGCTGATCCAGCCGTGTCTTCAGCTTCTGGCGATAATCGATCACCATTTGTGGTGTTCGCTCTCCTATCAGGGTCGACCACCCGGCAATCTGGGACCGCCTGGCTTTCAGGTCGCGGGCGAGTGCCTCACCCTCCCGGATCCTCATGCCATCCAACGCTGTAACAGCGGCCTGTACGGCAACCAGGAGCTGCGGCAGTAATTCTGTTTCATCCAGAGAGCCGGCCACTTCCTTCATCACACCTTTTAGTGACATAATGTATGACGGGGGGGCATCCTGCGGCAGATTGAGCTCTTTTGCCAAACGGGAATAGGCATCATAATAACCCCGCGCGACAACCATATCCAGTTGCGGGGCGTTACTGGCGGCAGCGGCCTCATCCCACTGCACGGAAATGTCGATCTTGCCTCTCTTGAGGAGTGAAGCGGCCAGTCGTTTCACCTCGTTTTCAATCGCGTAAAATGATCGCGGCATCCGCACGGAAATTTCACAATAGCGATGATTGACGGAACGAATCTCGACGGTAAAATTGCCGTTCAGGGTGGATACTTCCCCTTTACCATACCCGGTCATGCTTTTGAGCACTTAATATACCTCCTAACCTTGATAAAACTGCATAAGCGCGCTAACGAAGTTATTTCTACAGAACTGCGCAGAAAATAATTTCCAACTTACTAAAAATATACGTTCACTTACCGTAATTCCTGCTTGTTTGTCCAGCCAATTCCGGTATAGTTCGGGCATGCCGACACTGAGACTGCTCACCAGCTGTTCACAACGACGCCTGATCGAGGCGCTTGCTGGCAACATCTGCTCTCCTCCATTGCCACCACTGGAAAAAGAGAGCATCGTTGTCCTCAGCAATGGTATGGCCCGCTGGATATCCATGGAAATTGCCGCGCGTCTCGGGATATCTGCCTCCCTTGAATTCAGCTTTCCCAACGATCTTCTCGATAGGAGCTTTAAAGCGGTACTTCCTGAATCACAATCTTCATTTCCTTTCACCCAAACATCGCTGACCTGGCGCATTGCATCTCAATTGCCGCGCCTTTCACTATTGAAGGGATTTGATCAGATTGCAATCTACCTTGGTGATGGCCGGGATGATCGCCGCCTGCTGCAGATTTCCCGATCCCTGGCTGACTGTTTCGATCAATACACCATATTCCGGCCGGAGATGATTCGTGCCTGGGACCATGGTGACAGCAACGATTGGCAGGCGCAGTTATGGCGTTCGATCAACCGTGACTGCGGGGGTATTCATCGGGCGGCGTTGTTGAGTGCCTTACAGGGTCATGTTTCCAGCGGCGCTCCTGCTATCGGCACGTTGCCAAGCCGCGTCAGTCTGTTTGGAATTTCCTACCTCCCGCCGTTCCATCTGGAAGCGCTACGATTACTTTCGACCTATTGCCATGTTACCTGCTATCTGCTTAACCCCTGCGGACAGTACTGGGGAACAATCATCTCCGAGAAGAGAAAAACCGGGTTGGCTCTTCAGTCAGGGCCGCCTGCTGAAGCGGAAGAGTACTACGAAACCGGCAATCCGCTCCTTTCATCATTCGGCACTTTGGGTCAGGAATTCTTCGAGACACTTCTGGACTATGGATTTGAAGCAGAAGAACTGGATAGTGAAACAGATACGGAATTCCAAGCCGATATCGCCGGCACTCCTTCAATTCTCTCTGCCATTCAAAACGACATCCACTCTCTGTATGATCGCCCTGCAGACGTCGTAAAATCTGTCGTTCCGGCTGATGACCGCTCACTGCAGATACATTCATGCCATGGACCGCTTCGCGAGATGGAAATTCTGTACGACAATCTGTTGTCACTATTTGATGAATTACCTGATCTGGAGCCAAGGCACATCGTTGTAATGATCCCGGATATTGAAACCTATGTACCCTATATCAGCTCGGTTTTCGGCAGTCGTTCATCTGATCGTCCTCAACTCCCCTACTCGATTGCCGACCGGCGTGTCCGTCGGGAAAGTCTTTATGCCGACGCTTTCCTCAAAGTTATAGACAGTGCGTTGAATCGCTTCGCTCTCCGGGATATACTCGATCTTCTGGAAATTTCCGCGGTCACGAACCGTTTTAACATCAATGAAGACGAACTCATCCCAATCAGAAACTGGCTTACTGACTGTCACATACGCTGGGGACTCGATGCAGATCACCGTGCCGATCTCGGTTTTCCACGCTATACTGATTTCAGCTGGCAGGACGGGCTGGACAAGCTTTTTCTTGGCTACGCCATGTCGCCGGATGATTCTTCAACATTTGGGGGCATTCTCCCCTACCCCGCCTGTTCAGGGCGTCAGGCGGAGACGTTGGGAAAATTGGCCGGATTTGTGGAAATTGTCCGTGAAAACAACCTTCACCTGAGAGCAGCTCATACTTTGCCCGAATGGGCAGATATTCTTACTGTGACCGTTTCCCGGATGCTGCTGGCTGATGAAAGCGATGCCACGGGGCCGTTGGCTGTTGCCAAAGCCCTCAATTTACTCCGTGAAGCCGGTTCTCTTCATGGTTTCAGGCAACCGATGGCTTTCGATGCCGTTCGGGAATACCTTGTCGAGCTTCTGACCAAGAGCAGTGGCGGCTACGGCTTCATGAGCGGTTCGATTACATTCTGTGCCATGCTGCCGATGCGGAGTATTCCGATGCGGGTAATCTGGCTGGCCGGCATGAATGACGGACAGTTTCCGCGCACGGAACGCCCTCCCGGTTTCAGCATGATGAACGGTGCCAGACGACGCGGAGACCGCTCGTTGCGCGATGAAGACCGCTACCTGTTCCTTGAAGCGCTCCTGGCGGCAGAGGACCGCTTCTGCATCAGCTATAACGGCCAGAGTGATCGAGATAACAGCACCTTGCCGCCGTCGGTCCTGATTGCCGAACTGAACGACTATATCACGGGCGGCTTCGTACAGTCAGACGGTATAACGCCGGCATCAGTTCTTATCCGGCACCGGCTTCAGGGATTCAGTCCCCTTTACTTTAATAATTCCGACCCCGCACACTTTTTCAGTTACGACCGGGAAACCTGCCTGGCAGTTGAAGCCAGACGTGTATCTGGGCGCTCCCGCCGCGAGTTTATTGGTGAACCGCTGCCGTTTGACAGCGCATCGATCCTGCAGATAGACCTGCTGCAGTTCCGGCGCTTCCTGGCACAACCGGCTGAATTTTTTCTTGAGCAGCGCCTTCGAATCTCTCCGTTCAAACCGGCTGAAGAAGCTGATGACTCTGAACCATTTGTGCTGGATCCACTCTCTCGTTATAATCTTGAGCAGGAGCTGGTCAGTCAACTGTTGAAAGGGGTACCGTATCAAGAGTGCCTTGCAGCGTCACGATCACGCGGAATGCTGCCGCCGTTGTCAGCAGGCAAGATTTCTTTTGACGCAGCCTGGGAAGAGAGTCGTCAGTTTGTCGGGGCGCTTGAAGCACAGCTTGGTTCACCACTGGAAGCGCTACCGGTTTCGTTCATGCACAACAACGTGCAGCTGCATGCTGTGCTCGATAACTGCCAAAGCGGCATTCACCTGCGCTGGCGCTGCGCGAGGATGAAAGGAAAGGATCGTCTCTCCATCTGGCTTGATCACCTGCTTCTTAACATCGCCAAGGCAGACGGGTACCCGCTGCTTAGTAAGATGATCGCAAATGACTCGATTCTGGAGCTGCCGCCTGTTGAACATGCGGCAGAAATTCTGACTGATTTGCTGGATGTTTTTTGCGAAGGAATGACACGACCGCTCCGGTTTTTTCCTGAAACATCCTGGCTCTTTCTGAAAGAGGGGCAGCAGAAGGCAGAAAACAACTGGCGAGGAGATCAGTGGAGAGAGATTCCCGGGGAATGCGATAACCAGGCTGTGGCGCTCTGCTTTGGCAGCGAGGAGCCGTGGGGAGAAGAGTTCCGCTTGCTGGCAGAACGGATATACGGGCCGCTTATTGCTGTTATGAAGTGAAATAAGCTGATTTCAACTGAAATTCTGAATCAGCATGCTGACCGCAGAGGGTCGGAGAGAGGGTCACGGCACGTAGACCTGCTCGTTCTTCGGCACATACCAACGGTTCTGATTATGACCTATTCCGGCCGGAGCAGGCTCGACGCCGCGAATGCGAGAGCTTACAACCGGGAGCGAATCAGGCACATACAGGAAGGTATACGGCTGTTCGACGGCAAGTAATTCCTGAATGCGGAAGTACGCCCGTTTACGCTTTTCGATATCGAAGGTGCTGCGCCCTTCGATCAACAGACGATCGACTTCGGGGTTATTGAAGCCGATAAAATTCAATTCACCCGGCTTGTTCTTGCTGGAATGCCAGATATCGTACATGTCCGGGTCCTGGGAGATGCTCCAGGCAAGCAGCACCACTTCAAAGTTCCCCTTATTGACAAATTCCTTCAGGAATGCGGCCCACTCGACGATCCGGATTTTAACGTCTATTCCGACCCGATACAGACGCTGCTGAATAATCTGAGCCGTCATCAGTCGCTGCTGGTTCCCCTGGTTGGTCAGAATGGTAAACTTGAACGGCTTACCCCCCTTCACCAGAATCCCGTCGCTGTTTTTTTCCTTCCAACCGGCCTGCGCCAATAGTTCGGCGGCTCGCATCGGATCATACCCTATATCCCTGACATCAGGATTATAGGCCCAGCGCCCCGGCACAATCGGGCCATGCGCTTTCTGCCCCATGCCGAACAGTACCCCCTGGATCAACTCATCCTTGTTGATGGCGGCGGTCATAGCTTGGCGAATGCGCTTGTCACCGAAAAGCGGGTGGCGCAGATTGTAGCCCATATACAGATAGCTGGATGACGGATAGCGATATTTATTGAAACGGCCCGTGAAGCTTTTAGATGCGGTCTGGCGAGCGTATTGAACAGGTGTCAGGCTCATCAAATCAATCGCACCTGCCTTCAGTTCCATATACATGGTGGAACTGTCGGGGATGATGCGATATATAAAACGGTCAATATAGGGACGACCATCGAAATAATCGTTGTTTGCTTCCAGCACGATCTTTTGACCGGACACCCACTCCTTGAAGCGGTAGGGACCGGTGCCGACAGGCTTTCGAGCCAGAGGACTCCTGGTAATATCCTTCCCTTCCAGAAGATGGGCAGGAAGAATGTTTACTCCCCATGAAGCCAGGGCCGGTGCAAAGGGTGAGTCGTACGTTACACGGATCGTTTGCAGATCGGGTGCCGTAATGCTCTTGACCTGCCTGAAATCTTCAGCGTACGCGGTAGGGGTTTTGGGGTCAATCGTGACTTGATACGTGTAAAGCACGTCTCTTGAGGTGAACGGAGCTCCATCATGCCATTTCACCCCCTTGTGGAGGTGGAACGTGATTGTCAATCCATCTGCTGAAATAGTAAACGATTCTGCCAGATCTCCGACAATATTCAGATTTTTGTCGTACTTGACGAGGCCGTTATAGATCTGACCGGCGACTGCGTGAGAAGCCGAATCAGTTGCTAGAAGTGGGATGAGAGTGGAGGCTTCGCCAATCGTGCCTTCAACAAGGGCATCACCGGTGGCGGGAACGGCAGATATAACAGAAACAACCGGAGCAGGTGGTGAATCGGAGCGGGTACACGCCGTAGGAACGATACTGAAAAACAGCGCCATCAGCAGGCATCGCACGCCTGGTGATAGTATCATTTTTCGCTCTGCTCCCCTTTAAGCTTATGCATCTTTTCTATCAGTTCTTTCCGCTCGGGAGCCAATTCAAGGGCCCGTTGATACTGTCTCAGAGCTTTTTTAACATTCCGGTGTGCTGCATACGCATCACCCAGATGTTCCACGATGGTCGAGTCGTCATCGACCAGGCTGACAGCCTCTTCCAGGGCTTTCACGGCATCGTCATAGCGTTTGAGCTTGAAGTAGGCCCAGCCGAGGCTGTCGAGTATAAAGGCATCACGCGGACGTATCGCAAGAGCCTGCTTGATATATTTCAGTGCCTCCTCAAGATGGATTCCCATTTCGGCATACGAGTACCCGAGGAAATTGAGGGCTTGGGGATCTTTCGGGTCAAGAAGCAATACCTGTTTGATCCGATTGATCGATTCGGTGCGTTTGCCCAGTTTGTCGAGCAGTACCGCAATCCGGAAGTGCAGGCGCGGCTCTTGTTGAAAACGCTGTTCATTCTCAAGCAGAAAATCGAGGCCGGTTTGAGTCTGGTCACTGGATTCGTAGATGGAGGATACATTCAGATACAGTTCCAGGCTTCTGCGGTTAACCTGAATAGCTTCCTTCAAAACGGTAATCGCGGTATCCGTTTTGCCCTGTTCCTTCAATATGAGTGCAATATGGCTGACCGCTTCCAAATACTGCGGAGAATTGTGAGAAATCCTGCTGAATTCGGAATGTGCTTTTTCCAAATCACCATTTTCTTCATACGCAATGCCAAGATAAAGCCGGATATTATCGGCAGATGGATCCTTTTCAAGCATGTCGCCAAAAACGGTAATCGCATCGTCGAACTGTTCGAGTTCGAGGTGCACCAGTCCGATTTTCCGGGATATCTCTTGACCGCCCAGACCTGATTGAGATGCCATCCTGAGATATTCCAGCGCTTCGTGAAACCGGCGCTGCTGGAGCAGCAACTGGATCAGGCGCTGAAGAACCGCAGCACGATGCTCATCCCGGTCAAGCAGGGAGCGATAGGTATCGATTGCCTGGGAATAGTCACCCATGGCCTCATATGTTGCTGCCTTATCAATTACCGCCTGATCAAATTCTGGTCTCAGTTCCAACACCCTGGTAAAATATCCGAGAGCATCACGATAAAGCTTCATCTGGCTATAAGTGCGTCCCAGATAATAATAGCCGAGAATTGAATCAGGATTGAGTTTGACCAGTGCTTTAAGGGTGGAGACGGTTTCTTCGTATTCAAACAGACGTGTGAGGGAGAGGGCCAGATGTAGATACGCATCCTCTTTGGAGGGGTCAATCTTGACCGCTTTACGCAAATAATCCGCCGCTTCCCAGTCTTTTCCCGCCGAAGACATCAAGATGCCTCCCAGAATATAGGGAGGACGATACTCCGGATCGAGTGCAATAGCTTTGTTGATATATTCAAGGGCTTCAGGTATCTGGCCGATTTTAAACTTGATGTCGGCCACCTCGCCATGCATTCTGGCCGACTCCGGTTCAAGTGAAATAGCTTCGCGAAGAAGATTCAATGCGGCGGGGTAGTCACCTTCATGGGTTGCGATCCGCGCACGGGAAAACAGATACAATGAGCGGGCATGCGCATCAAGGATCTTCGGGGTAGCGGGAGGGGCGATATCAGGAGTCGGCGCAACGCTGGCGCACGCGGTGAGAAGCAGTAGTAACAGCAGTGTAATCAGCCGCATGTGCATCGGGGAGAATTCCATTTCAAAGTTAAATTTAAGTTCAGAAAACTAGCATGAAACCTGTTTTTGGTCAAACGATAATAATTTTTGGAATGTTGCAGTTGACATCGTTCTCTTCAGGATGGAATATGCAGCCATGAATCAGACGTTTCTCTATTTATTTCTCGTCCTGCTGCTGGTGGCTGCAAACGGTTTTTTCGTTGCTGCCGAATTTTCACTCGTTTCAGTTCGCAGATCACGGATTGTCTCGCTTGTGGAAAGTGGCGATGCTCGAGCCGCAACACTATTAGGGCTGCTCGATGACCTTAATTCATATATTTCAGCCACCCAACTCGGCATAACCATGGCGTCATTAGCGCTCGGGTGGATTGGTGAACCGGCGTTCTCCCGGATGCTGGAATTCCCTCTCCATGGTCTGGTTTCTGATGCTGTCCGACACACAATCGCGTTTACCGGTGCTTTCACCATCATTACCTTTCTTCATATCGTGCTGGGTGAGCTCGCACCCAAAACGCTGGCCCTGGATCAGGCTGAACGTGTCGCCCTTGCAATCGCATGGCCGATGCGGCTTTTTCATAAACTGTTCAGCTGGCCGATACGCATGCTTGATTTTGCCGGCAGAAGCACGGTCAGGTTGCTGGGATTACAGAGTTCACCTGACCGTGCCAGCGTATATACCGTAGAAGAATTGCGCCAGATCATCAATATTTCTCATACAAGCGGCATACTGGAGGCTGACGAACAGCAGCTTCTTCACCGCATTTTTGAATTTTCCGACTCGGAAGTTCAGGATGTCATGATCCCTCGAAATGATGTTGCTGCCCTGCCCGTTACCGCAAACCTGGAAGAAACAGTTTCAGCTTTTAATTCTCGGGGCTATTCACGCATACCGGTCTATCAGGACCAGATTGACAATATTGTCGGCATTGTCGTCCGCAGAGATCTTGAGCCTTTTCTGTCGCACCCGGATATGCCCGATTTCAGGCTTGCCACCCTCATTCATCAACCCCGCTTTATTCCGGCTAATGCCCGGCTCAGCGCGGCTCTGAAACAGATGCAGTCAGCACGCACTCATATGATCTTTGTTGTCGATGAATATGGCGGCTTTGAGGGAATTATTACTCTGGAAGACCTGCTTGAGGAGATTGTTGGAGATATTGACGACGAGTTTGACGATATTTCCCTTGATCAGTGCGTTGAGGATAATAATGATTTTCTGCTCGATGGCATGCTTACAATGCGTGAAGTAAATCTCAGGCTCGATCTGCAGCTGCCCGAAGACGCTCCCTATTCCACGATTGCCGGTTTCCTGCTCGCGCAGTCCGGACACTTGTTGCAGCCGGGTGAAAGTATCCTGTATGAAAATTCCCGCTTCACGGTAGAAAGTGTCGATCGAAAAAGGATCCGCCGTGTCAGGGTTACGACTAAGGCGCCGACGTCGTGAACATTTCCTCCCGTTTCATCAAAGTATCCGGTGTTCTGCTGGCAGCAGTGGCATCACTGGTGACAGCCACGGCCTTATTTCTCCCCTATCTGCTGGATGTTAATGCCTACCGCACTGAAATCGTAGCGGCACTCCAGCAAAGTCTCAATCGCCCGGTCAGCTTCAGTTCCGGATCATTTGCCTGGCATTTCGGCCCATCATTCGAGTTCAAGTCATTTACGGTCAAAGAACGTGATGGAAGCGCTGATTTTATTTCAGCCCGACAGATAACGGTACAATTGGCACTGATTCCCCTGTTGACAAAAAAGGTTGAATTAAAGAACCTTGTTTTGGATGGAACGACAATTTCTCTGTTTCGCAGTTCAGACGGCTCCTACAATATCGACGACCTGTTAAAGCCGGGCAAAGAGAATGTGCAGATTAATTTCCAAAAAATACGCATCAACAAGGGAGCAATACTCTGGAGTGACTTGGCAGGCCGCAAAGAGCCGTTTTCTGCCTCCTTGCGTAATATTTCCTGTACTGCTGATCAACTGGGCCGTGGGCATAAGGGATATCTGAAATTGACTGGCGATATTCCCGCTGCAAGCGGAGCCCCCTCTCATATCGCACTCTCCTGCAATCTGAAGCTCCCCCCGGCAGGAAACCCGTTGATTGAGACTGTTGTCGATGGTGACTTGACGCTCAAACAGGCCGAAATCGGCAGATTCTGGTCCTATTTCGGACGTTTTATTCCATTTGCCAATACCGGCGGCAGACTCGATTTCACCACCAGCTTCAAGGGCAGACCGGATGATTTTTCTGCCAAAGGAAAGGTTCTGATCAGCGGCGCAGCTGTCACCTGGCCGACAATATTTCACGCGACCCTTTCGCCTAAAGCGCTCCAGCTTGGATATACTCTTTCACTTAACAGGCAACAGATCGATATTTCCGCTGTGGATCTCAGCATGGAGGGGTTCAGGATCAAGGGGAGCTTTCAGTTGCGGGATTATCTGACAAAAGATCCGCGCATCATCGCCAAAGCGGGCACCCCGTCCACATTCCGTTATGAAGATGTCAGAAATTATGTGCCGTATGGTCTTATTGACAGCGACACCACCGATTATATCGAAAACAAGATAAAATCCGGGATATTCAAACTTGACACCGGAGTTCTGGATGGACGGATAAGCCAGATCACCCACATGGAGATCGGGCAGAACAGCAATACCCTCCTGATTCGAGGAACTGTAGTAAATGGGGTACTGAGTTATGGACCTAAAGCTCCGACATTCAATAACTTAAAAGGTATTGTTGAACTAAAAGGTAAAAACTTTAATCTGGCCGGCATGAGCGGAAATTTCGGAACGTCTCCCTTTTCGCTGGACGGTTCCATCACGGAATATAATACCGACAAGATTGCCGACTATCCCATCAGGATGCTAATCGCACCGCACGCCCCTGAAATGGCCTGGCTGGCGAACATAGCCGGTATTCCGAAACTTGAATACAGCAACAGCTCTTCGTTACAACTCACCGGCAGCGGCCATTATTCTGCGTACAGGCTGAACGGTGAGTGGGATCTCAAGCAGGCAGCATACGCATTGCCCGGTTACGTCAGCAAGCCGCTCTCGATGCCGCATACTCTCAAATTCAGCACGGTCATCGGCGGAGAGTCAACGAAAGTCACCTCCGTACATTACAATCTGCAGCCTCTGGTAATCACCGGCAGCGGCCTGATCGGCTACGGGGAAAAGCCTTATCTCGGTTTCGACCTCCAGACCAACAGGTTCGTAATGAGTGAAACAGTGCCCATTCTCTCCATGTGGCAGAAATACAAAATTCAGGGGACAGTGCAGGCTCACATCAAAGGCGGGGGTGACCCGGTGGATATGAGTGCCATGGATTACAACGGGACCGTGAATCTTACACGAGTAAGCTTCCAGCCGGATGATCAGCTGAAACAGATCACCGGCATCAGCGGCATGCTTACGTTCAAGGGAAACAGCCTGGAATCTTCTACTATTGCTACTCGTTACGGCAGCTCCGTGGTCACCATGAAGGCAGCCATCAAGAGTCTCAAGAATCCTGAAGGTGACATCACTCTCTCTTCACCGCTGCTCTATCTGCGTGATCTGAACCGTGCTGAAAGCCAACCTGATTCCGGAATCAGGCGCTTCAATGCCAACGTGACCCTGCGTAAAGATTCCATTGCCTTACACAGCGTTTCGGGATTGATCAATTCTTCCAATTTCAATCTGAATGGTGTCTATCTGACCGGCCGCAATTCGCAGGCTTCTGTCTCGGTGACGTCATCAAAACTTGATCTGGATGACCTGCGCATGTTTGCATCACCGGCACAAAATGTTGAGAGCAAAAAAAGTCAGGGTGTAGATGTGAAACTGGCTTTGAATGTCGATGCGGGAAATTTCGGGAAGCTGGCATTCAGCAAACTGAGCGCCACTGCACAACAGGAGAAGGGCGTCATCTACCTGCAAACCCTTACCACAGGAGTGTTTGGCGGCAAGCTTACCGCCAAGGGGAGAATAACCCCGGGAGGGGTGCAGGGCGACCGTTATGACCTGACTCTTGATATATTGCAGGCAGATGCAGAAAAACTTTTCACTGCTCTCGACATCTCCCGGGAGGTTACCGGTTCTTTGACACTACGGGGAGATTTAACTGCACGCGGGAATACTCTTCTTGAAATAAAAAAGAGCGCTTTGGGGAATATACGCCTCAGCATGGTCAACGGTACGCTGCGGAAATTCAACTCGCTCGCCAAGGTCTTTTCAATTTTAAATGTATCCCAGTTACTTAAATTCAAGCTGCCGGATATGGCTTCCGGTGGCATGCCGTACAGCAGCATTAAAGGGAGTTTTTCGGTTAACGACGGCAGTGTGGCAACCAAAGATCTGTTCATAAGCAGTAATGCCATCAATGTATCGATCGTCGGAAATGCCGATATTGTCAAGGAGGAGTTGAATCTTACCCTCGGAGCCCAACCGCTTCAGACAGTTGACAAGATCATTAACCGGATCCCGATCGTCGGCTGGCTGCTGACAGGGAAAGAGAAAAATCTCGTGACCGCATATTTTGAGGCGAAGGGGAAATGGTCAGACCCTCAGGTCAGTGCTATTCCGGTAAAATCGATGGGTAAGGGGTTACTGAACATTTTTATCAGGGCGTTCGAATTGCCGGTACGGCTGTTTACTGATACAGGCGAGGTGATTCTGGGTCAATAGATGTGGTAATTCCGGGGATCTGAGAATAGTTCTTTCAGGAAGAGGTTGTTGAGGTGGTGGCCGGTCTTATTGGCATCCACCTTGCCGAGAATGCGATAGCCGCAGGTATATAAATCGCCGATCAGGTCGAGAATCTTGTGATTGACCAGCTCTTTCTTGTAACGAAGACCTTGTGGATTGACTATGCTGTCTTCTCCAATCGCTACTGCGTTATCCAGTGACGCGCCCTTGGCCAATCCTGCATTGCGGATCGCTTCAAGTTCCTCAAGAAATCCAAAAGTGCGGGAATTGATAATGGAAAAATCATTCTCAACGTCAGTGACCCTTTTTTTCTGTTTTCCCACGGGTGCCCGGAACTCGATGGCCATAGTGATATCCAGTGTATTTTGCGGTTTTACCCGCACATATGCATCATCCCTTGTAGCCTCAACCTGCCGGAGCACTTTCAAATATACTCCTGACTCGGGGAACTCATACACCCCGGCTTTCCACATCCCCTGATAGAATTCCCAGGCCGAGCCGTCCATGATGGGTACTTCAGGGCCGTCGATGTAAACCAGGCAGTTTGTAATTCCGGAAAAATAGAGTGCCGCCATCAGGTGTTCGATAGTCGAAACGGAGACTCCATCTCGACCGATCTGGGTGGAGAGGCGCGTGTCACCTACCATGTCGTAGCGAGCAGGAATAAGCTGGTCTTTATACACAAAAGCGATGCCGAATTCGCGGCGGGGAAGAAACTCCAGCGTCACATTCTGCCCACTGTGCAGACCGATGCCGGACACTTTGAATATGCTGTTTATGGTTGTCTGCCGTTTTATCATTTAGCCGGTAATCCTGCTTTTCAACTCTGCATGATCTGCAGCAAGAGCATCGTACTTTCGCTCAAGTTCACGAATCTGGTCGAACAGGCAGGCTATCGCCTTGGCTTCAGGGTCCGGCAGTTGACCATGCTGCAGGTCTGCCCGGCCGACATCCTTCTTTTCCTGTTCCATGACCATCCTGCCGGGGATTCCGACCACCGTTGCGTTTTCGGGCACCGCTTTGACCACCACAGAGTTGGATCCGATTTTGGCGCCCTTCCCGACCGTAAACGGCCCGAGAATCTTGGCCCCTGATCCGATCACTACGTTATCCTGCAGGGTCGGGTGACGCTTGACCTTGTCCCAGGTAACTCCGCCCAGGGTAACACCGTGGTAAAGGGTCACGTTATCACCGATCTCCGCTGTTTCACCGATGACAACCCCCATGCCGTGATCAATAAAAAACTTTCGGCCGATCCTGGCACCGGGATGGATTTCAACTCCGGTCAGGAATCGTCCGATATGTGAGATGAAACGCCCCAGGAAGAAGAACTCGTTACCCCAGAACCAGTGGGCAATACGATAAATCCAGAGCGCATGCAGTCCGGGATAACAGAAAATAATCTCCATTACATTTCGAGCGGCCGGATCCCGTTCAAATACCGAGTTGATATCTTCGCGAATATTTTTAAACATTGCATTCAACTCCTTCAATATTACCTGTACTTTTCAGAGGTAGCACACTGCCCGTAAACCTGTCAAATTCATTTCATCTCAGTACAAAACCCTGCAGGTATGATCACCTGCGATAACAAAGTTATGTTCCACAAAAATAACTCAGGAAATCGCACCAAACTTCCTGCTCGACAAAAAAGATGTTTATTCATATAACAGGAACAATAGTTAACTTACCTGTTTCCGGAGTTTACATGGATACATTGACCCTGTCTGCACCGGCAAAAATCAACTACCTGCTTGATGTCACAGGCAAGCGCCCGGACGGGTATCATGACCTGCGCATGATCATGCAGCGTGTCAATTTATGCGATGAAATCACCCTCACCCTGACTGATATTCCCGGCATCGCTGTTACCTGCAGCTCGAAAGGAGCCCCTGACGGCCCAGATAACATTGCCTGGAAAGCGGCACGAGCACTTCTTGATCTTTCAAAATCCGGGATCGGCGTGAATATTCATATCGATAAATATATTCCAGTAGCCGCCGGTCTGGGAGGCGGCAGCAGCGATGCCGCATCTGTACTGATGGGAATGAATGAGTTGTTACGACTCCGCCTGTCTGAACAGACTCTTATGGAAATTGGCGGTACACTTGGCGCGGATGTCCCGTTTTTTATTTTTAAAAAAACTGCGCTTGCAGAGGGAACGGGCGAAAAACTCACTCCCCTGCCGGGAATGCCGAAATGCTGGGTTTTGCTGGTAAATCCCGGTGTTCATGTTTCAACGGCCTGGGTTTATAGATCTTTACAGTTGACAATTAGAGGCGAGCTGAATAAACTGCCGGAGTTTTTCGGGTCAATCGAGCAGGTCGTTTCAATTCTATCCAACGATCTTGAATTGGTTACCATTCCGGCATTTCCGGTGATTGCCGATATCAAGTCCCGGCTGATGAATCTGGGTGCGGCGGGAAGTATGATGTCAGGCAGCGGACCAACGGTTTTCGGAATTTTTAAAACTTTTGAAGCCGCAGAGGTCGCGCGCCGGATCGTTACAAAAGGCACAAACTGGTTTGCGGCAACAGTAGAAACACTCTGAGTACTATTCATCTTTCTTCATTGGGGCGTCGCCAAGCGGTAAGGCACTGGATTTTGATTCCAGCATTCCCAGGTTCGATCCCTGGCGCCCCAGCCAAACTTATGTAAAGGTCAGCTTTTCAGGCTGACCTTTTTCGTTGAACTTGCAAGGACCAGACGTATGTTGATCAACCTCGTTTCAATTCACCCCTCCCCTTCTCCGCAGGCAATTCCTCTGGCAAACGCCTTTCTTAAGGCATATGCGCACAAGAGTGCCGTTTCGATCGCTCTGATTGATTTTTTTCTCGGAGATGATTCTGTTGCCTCTGCCGCCAGACTTGCCGAGCCACTCCCTGTTGCGGTCGGTTTTTCGATGTACCTCTGGAATCGCAACCTCTGTTGTGAAATTGCTGCCGAACTACGGCGCTGTTATCCTGCTGTCAAACTCTTTTGCGGGGGCCCCGAAGTTACCGCAGAC